>DATIPP010000043.1:0-9015 GCA_035471825.1 Gammaproteobacteria bacterium | reverse complement strand
AGTTTTTCGCTCACCACGGACTCCACAATGGATTTCACTTCACTGGAAACCAGCTTGTCCTTGGTTTGGGAGGAAAACTTGGGATCCGGGACCTTGACCGAAAGCACAGCGGTTAGTCCTTCGCGGATGTCCTCGCCGCTGATGGTTAGTTTATGTTTCGCTATAAATCCTTGTTTTTCAAGGTAATTATTAAATGACCGGGTGAGTGCGCCACGGTACCCGGCAAGATGTGTACCGCCATCTCTTTGAGGGATATTATTGGTAAAACAAAAAATATTTTCCTGGTATGAATCATTCCATTGCATGGCGAGCTGGACCGTGGTGCCGTCCTTTTCCTTGTCAATATAAACAACGTCCTCATGTAGTGGGGTCTTGTTGCGGTTCAGGTGCTTGACGAACGCGCTGATTCCGCCCTGATACTCAAAAACATCATGCTTGGTGGTGCGCTCATCGATCAGTTCGATGCGTACCCCGGAATTGAGGAAAGACAACTCCCGTAAGCGCTTGGCCAAGATGTCATAGTGGAATTCAATATTCTTGAATACCTTTTCACTGGGCAGAAAATGGATCTCGGTTCCGGTCTTGTCAGAATCACCGGTCCTTTTCAGCTCGGTGGCCGGCTTGCCCTGCTCGTATTCTTGGCGGTAACAACCTCCCTCTCGATTGATCGTCATATAGAGCCGGTCAGACAAGGCATTTACAACCGAGACACCCACGCCATGCAGTCCGCCGGAAACCTTGTAGGAATTATCATCAAATTTGCCGCCAGCGTGCAGGGTGGTCATGATCACCTCTGCAGCAGACCGCCCTTCTTCTTCATGGAAACCTACGGGGATTCCGCGGCCGTCATCGGCCACGGTCACTGATTCATCAGCATGTATGGAAACGCGTATATTCTTGCAATGGCCGGCCAATGTTTCATCAATGCTGTTGTCGACGACCTCGAAGACCATGTGGTGCAGGCCGGTGCCGTCCTCGGTGTCGCCGATATACATACCGGGGCGACGCCTGACGGCATCCAGCCCCTTTAACACCTTGATTTTACTGGAATCGTAATTGTCTTTTTCTGCCATTTCTGCTACATCTCGTGTCGATAAAACCGCTAGTTTACCATCTTCTGAAGGCAGCCGTGTTCCACGTGGAACACTGAATATTCAGGTATAAAACCCACGATCGGGTCGGCAGAGATTGCTGTAATAAAGGCCTGCATCTCCTGTCCATACAATAATTCCAGCACGGATTTCATCGCGTCTGAATCCAATTCCGCCGCCAGGTCGTCAACCAGGAGTATTGGTGCCTGTTTTTTGATAGCCCTGTATTCGGCTGCCTGCGCCAGCATTAATAAAATCAACAGGCGCTTGCCCTCGCCCCGTGACAGTGTTTGGGCCGCCGGCCTGCCATTGCAGACAATCCCCACATCCATCCTGTGCGGGCCGGACTGAGTATGCCCCATCCTGGCATCGGCATGCCGATGCATGCGCAAATCTTCTTGCAGTCTCTCGTCGTTCTCATCGGGGGTTTTCAACTGTAATTCAATTCCTCTAAACATGTTTCCGGCTATCTCCTGCAGCCTTTCCCGGAGCACCTTTAGATATTCCCGCCTTGGCTGGCGTAACCGGCCGGCGTTCTCCACCATCACCCCTTCCCAGATCTCCAGGGCGTCAATTTCCAGTTTACCCTGTCTTAACAAGGCATTACGCTGTCTCAGGGCCTGGTGATAAGCGTGCCAATGACTGAAATAGCGGGGTTCCACGTGGAACAATGCCCAGTCGAGCCAGTGTCGGCGTGTTTTTGGTGCTGCCGACAGAAGATTAAGCGTTTCCGGGACAATGGAAATAACCGGAATGTTCTGAATTTGCTCGGATCGACGCCCCACCTTTTGCCCTTTGAAACGGATCTGAGTCTGGCTTCTACCTTTCTCAATACCGGCGCTGATTGTATTACGGTGCTGGTCGACGAGATTGGCTGTAACCAGGAGGGATTCCCGGCCGTACTGGATTACCTCCCGGGCCCTTGGTGTCCGGAAGGAACGTGCAGCAGAAAGCAAGTGGATTGCTTCCAGGACAGCTGTCTTGCCAGCGGCATTAGCACCGAGGATAAGGTTGATCCCCGGGTCACATTCAAGCTTTTCCGATGCCAGGTTTCTAACGTGTTGAATTTCCAGATGCGTGAGGAACATTGAATACGTCAGAGACGCATCGGCATAACGACATACTTACAACTCTCGTCACCATCGGGTAACAGCAGGCAACTGCTGTTTGGGTCCCTGATCGTCAGGATCACCTTGTCCGTTCGGATGACGCTGAGAGCATCCAGGAGGTAGGACACATTAAATCCAATTTCCATCTCATCGCCATGATAGTCAACTTCCAGTTCCTCTTCTGCCTCCTCATGCTCCGGGTTATGGGCAAGCGCCTTGATACTGTTCTCCCTGAGCATTATCCGTACACCTTTATATTTCTCATTGGACAGGATGGAAGCACGTGTCAAGCTTTGCCTCAGGGCGTCCCGCTCCGCTACAACCCGGTTGTCCGACGTCTCTGGCACGACCCGTTCATAATCGGGAAACCGTCCATCAATCAGTTTGCTGGTAAATTGCATGTCTTCCAGCGCGATACGAATATGGTTCTGGCTAATCTGTATCTCAGCCGGTTTCCCATTGTCGTCAAGCAAGCGTAATAACTCCGTCACACCCTTACGGGGGATAATAACCTGGGTAATCTCGTTCGCCCCGGTATCGTATTGTACGTCTTTCATTGCCAGACGATGGCCATCTGTGGCAACTGCGCGGAGTAAATCTTTACTAACTTCCAGTAAAAGGCCGTTCAGATAGTAGCGCACGTCTTGCTGTGCCATCGCGAAATGCGTGTCCTCGATCAAACCTCTCAGTTTGTCCTGTTCAATCTGGAAATCGATGTCCGGTGCCGTAATCTCCGTGGACGGAAATTCATTGGCGGGCAAAGTCGCCAGCGTAAACCGGCTTTTCCCGGACTTCATGGTCACCTGGTCTTTTTTCACAGTGAAATCCAGGGAAGATGATTCCGGCAGTGCGCGACAAATATCCAGTAACTTGCGTGCCGGCAAAGTGAATTCGGCCCTTTCTCCACCCTGATTGATGCGGGCAATCAGTTCGACTTCCATGTCAGTACCGGTCAGAGTCATAGAGGATTCGTCGATTGAAAGTAAAAAATTCGACAGGATCGGTAACGTATGTCTTCTTTCAACAACCCCATTGATGATTTGCAGGCTTGGCAGGAGTCTTTCTCGATCAATAGTAAAATTCATATTAGATAAATATCCTTGAAGTTATTATTACTGAGCATGGCTCATCCAGTGGATATCCATATTTTTTGTTTAATAATCAAACTATTGCGTAGATAGCACAGTTGTTGATAGACACCCTGTTTCTTTTTGACGGGATGTTGATAGATTGTCGATAAGAGTACTGTTTGTATTATTAAATGATCTATCCACAGAGTATTCACTTCAAGTCGTCAGGATTTTGCCAAGATTGTTATAGTCCTCTTCAATACGTTGTTCCGTCTTGCGCAAGTCCGCGATCTTGCGGCATGCATGCAACACGGTCGTATGATCCCGGCCGCCAAACGCATCCCCGATTTCAGGCAAACTGTGGTTAGTTAATTCCTTGGATAATGCCATGGCGATTTGCCTGGGTCTGGCTATTGATCGGTTACGTCGCTTGGAAAGCAGGTCGGATACACGGATTTTATAGTATTCCGCGATAGTCTTCTGGATGTTTTCCATGGAAACCTGTTTATCCTGTATTAACAACAAGTCCTTGAGGGCCTCCTGAACGAACTCCAGCGTGATGGGCCGCCCGGTCAGATTCGAATTAGCTATTACCCTGTTGAGCGCACCCTCCAGTTCACGCACATTGGAACGAAAACGTTTGGCAATAAAGAAGGCAACTTCGTCTGGCAGGGTAATATTACAACGTGTGGCTTTTTTATTCAGGATGGCTACGCGGGTTTCCAGTTCCGGCGGCTCGATGGCAACGGTCAATCCCCAGCCAAAACGGGACTTTAATCGTTCCTCCAGGCCGTCAACCTCCTTGGGATAACGATCGCAGGTCAGGACGATCTGGTGCTGGCCTTCCAGCAGGGAATTGAAGGTATGAAAAAATTCTTCCTGGGAACGCTCCTTGCCAGCAAAGAACTGGATATCATCGATTAACAGGGCATCCACACCGCGATAATGCCGTTTGAATTCGTTAATTACATTATGCTGAAGTGCCTTGACCATATCGGCAACAAATCGCTCAGAGTGCAGGTAGGCTATGTTGGCATTGGCGTTCTGGTTCAGTATCGAGTGACCGATTGCCTGCATCAGGTGTGTTTTGCCCAGGCCGACCCCGCCGTAAATAAACAGGGGGTTGTAGGAATTGCCCGGATTTTGTGATGCCTGCAGAGAGGCGGCCCGTGCCAACTGGTTCGATTTGCCTTCCACGAACGAGTCAAATGAGAAATCAGGGTTCAGGTTGCTGGAATGGATAACCGTGTTCCGTTTCTCTGAAGGAATGTCAGTATTTACTGCGGCCCTGGGTTGTGCAGAGGGCGCACTCTGGCTGCCGACCTCGACGCTGATACTGATATTACTATCTGTATCATTCTTGCTGATGAGATCCTTAATCAGGGACAGGTATTTTTCATTTACCCAGTCCATGACGAAACGGTTTGGTGCCAGCAGGCGGACAGATGACGTATCTTCTATGGCTTGCAGCGGTCGAATCCAGGTGTTGTATTGTTGTGATGAAAGCTCACCTTCAAGGCGTTCCAGACAATATTTCCATGGTGAACTCCCCACAAAAGCACCTCGATAGTTATAAAGATGAAATAACTCAGAAGAGGGTCGGAATTTTATACCTGAACGAAGCGCTTATCTACACCTCCGTCGGAAAAAATCCGACACGCATAAATTGACAAAATTACAAGGCGGGCAGTATGATAGCCGGCTTTTATCATTCCAGACAAAACCGCCCGACGCAGGACGTTGACGACAGAAAGAGCCAGTAAATATGAAACGTACTTACCAGCCCAGCAACATTAAAAGAAAACGCGTGCACGGATTCCGCATCAGGATGCGTACCAAGGCGGGCCGGGACGTTATCAAGGCGCGTCGCGCCAAGGGCCGGAAGAGACTGACCGCCTGAGCAGGGTCACCGTGCCAGAGCAGGACGGGCGATTCGACAGAAAACACAGGCTAAAACGTCCCGAGGAATTCCGGCAGGTTTTTCGTTCTTCCTGTCGCTCCGCTGACGGCTACCTGCTGGTCATCGCCAGACAAAACGGTCTTCAATATGCCAGACTGGGGCTGGCCATATCGCGAAAAAAGATCCGGCTTGCTGTAGACCGTAACAGCTTGAAACGGCAACTGCGCGAGAGTTTTCGACAACACAAGCAACTATTGTCCGGACTGGATGTCGTGGTTGTATCGCTCAACCCGCCGCCATGTAATAAAAACAGGGTGTTAACGCGCAATCTTACCGGCCACTGGCAGAAAATAAGCAAATGCAGAAATTCCTGATTCACTTGATTCACTTTTATGCTAGGTACATCAGTCCCTTGAGCGGACCCTGCTGCCGGTTTTATCCCTCCTGTTCAGCCTACACCGAGGAAGCCGTGCGCAAGTATGGCGTTACCCGGGGTTTATGGCTGGGGCTGCGACGTATCTGTCGCTGCCATCCTTTTTGTCCGGGCGGGCATGATCCGGTTGCCTAGGGACGTCATCTACGATGGATACCAAACAATTTATCCTCGTTGCCGCGCTGGTGCTTGTGGTCTTGTTGCTTTGGGACGCCTGGCAACGTGAATACGGGGAGCGCGCCCAGCCGGCGGTCGAGAACGAAACAGCCACCGATCGCGCACAGGATGCACAGGCGGCGGCATCAGCGGATGTTCCCAGTCTGCCCGCGGATGCCCCGGCGACACAAACGCCCGTAACGACGCGAGAAAAGGAAAACGGCCGGCGGATCGAGGTTCACACCGACCTGTTCCGGCTGCATATCGATACCCGGGGCGCCGGTATAGATCACGCGGAATTACTCGACTACCCGGTATCACCGGAAAACAAGGATAAACCGGTTCAATTGCTCGCCAATGACGGCACCAAAACCTACATCGTCCAGGGCGGGCTCCTGAGTAACAATATTGCCCCGACTCACGATGATCGTTTCACAGCGGCAAGAGACAACTACGTTCTGCAAGACGGCAAGGATGTACTGGAAGTACCGCTGACATGGGAACAGGACAACGGCCTTGTTGTGCGCAAGATCTACGAGTTCAAACGCGACAGTTATTTGATCAATGTGCGCTATGAAGTAACCAACGACACCGGTGAAACCTGGGTCGGCAGGGCCTATAGTCAGTTGAACCGGACCGGAGCCAACGGTCGCAGGGGCATGGTCTATACCTATACCGGCGGCGTTATCTCCAGCCCGGAAAAACGTTATGAAAAGATCAGCTTTGACGACATGGAGGAGGAAAAGCTCGATCGTACGATAACCAACGGCTGGGTGGCGATGATCGAGCACTATTTCCTGAGTGCGCTTGTCCCGGGATCCCGCGATGCCGCCTACCGTTATTACACGCTTTATCTGGATCAGCAATCCTCCGGTTTTGCCGAGGACCGTTATGTTATCGGCATGACCACGCCACGCCAGGACATAGCCGCAATGCAGAGCGGCACGTTTCAACACCAGCTTTATATTGGCCCCAAAGTCCAGAAGGAACTGAAGCAAATAGCACCTGGCCTTGAGCTCACGGTCGACTACGGCGTGCTCTGGTTCCTGGCCAAACCGCTGTTCTGGTGCCTGGAAAAATTCCACGCCCTGACCGGTAACTGGGGCTGGTCGATCGTGTTGGTTACGTTGATGTTGAAAATACTGTTTTACCACCTGTCCGCCGCCGGTTATCGATCCATGGCCAATATGCGCCGCGTGCAGCCGCGCCTGATGGCGCTCCGTGATCGTTACAAAAATGATCGCGCCAAGCTGAACCAGGCAATGATGGATATCTATAAAAAGGAAAAGATTAATCCTCTTGGCGGCTGTTTCCCGATACTCATCCAGATACCGGTGTTTATCGCGCTCTACTGGGTGCTGCTTGAAAGCGTCGAGTTGCGCCAGGCACCGTTTATTTTCTGGCTGGACGATCTGTCCACGCCCGATCCCTATTTCGTGTTACCGCTCGTGATGGGCGCCACCATGTTTATCCAGCAGAAGCTCAACCCGGCGCCGATGGATCCTGTGCAGGAGAAGGTCATGATGACCCTGCCTGTTGTGTTTACCGTGTTCTTTGCGTTCTTTCCCTCGGGGCTCGTGCTTTACTGGGTGGTTAACAATATCCTTTCCATTGCCCAGCAATGGCTGATTACGCGCAACCTGGAGCGGGCGGGAACCGGCGGCAAGTAAACACTGGCCGAATATATGGCCGAAAAGCTCGATACAATTGTGGCGATATCAACACCCGCCGGACGCGGCGGGATCGGTGTCGTCAGGCTGTCCGGACCCGACGCACGACACATCGCTGAAAAGATTACCGGCATCGTACCGCGACCGCGATATGCACACCATTGCCGGTTTCTTGATCGAAACCAGCAATTGATTGACAGTGGTCTGGCGATTTTCTTTCCTGCCCCGCATTCCTATACCGGCGAAGATGTTGTGGAATTACACGCCCACGGCAGCCGGATCATACTCGATATACTGGTCAAGGAATCGATCACCCACGGGGCAAGACTGGCAAGGCCGGGAGAATATACCGAACGGGCATATCTCAACGGCAAGATCGACCTGGTACAGGCCGAAGCAGTGGCGGATTTAATCGACAGCGTTTCAACCAGCGCGGCCAGAAGTGCTTCACGCTCGCTGAGCGGTGAATTCTCGAGCCGGCTGGCCGGACTGCTGGATGAAATCATCGCATTGCGGGTACAGCTTGAGGGAATGCTGGATTTTCCCGAGGAAGATGCCGGCATTCCGCCGGAAAGCAACCTTTCGTTGCAAATCGGACAATGTATTGAAAACCTGGGGGCGATATTGCAGATTGCCCGGCAGGGTTCGGTATTACGCGAAGGCGTAGATATTGTGATACTGGGTCGCCCGAACGTCGGCAAATCGACTTTTTTAAACCGGCTCGCCGGGCGCGAAACTGCAATCGTAACGGACATCCCCGGGACAACGCGCGATATGATCCGGGAACAGATCCTGATCGATAATATCCCGGTTCACGTAACGGACACTGCCGGCCTCAGGGAAACCGGTAACGCAGTGGAACAGGAGGGTGTGCGGCGGGCACGCACCGCGGCGGAATCCGCGGACCTGATCGTATTACTGCGAGTTCAGGGTGAAAATGATACCGGAGACGAGGTAAGCATGTTACCGGAAAGCGATGTTGGTAAAACGCTGGTTATTTATAACAAGATCGACCTTGAAAACGTACCATCGGGTGTTCAACAACAGGAAGGGCGGGCAACAGAAATCCGGCTTTCAGCAAAAACCGGCGAAGGTATGGAATTATTTGCAGGCTGGCTCAAGGATCAGCTGGGTGTTTCGAACCTGGGGGAGGACCTGTTTATGGCGAGAACGCGGCACGTTGCTGCACTGGAAAAGGCAATCGAGCAACTTTCCTGTGCCCGTTTACTTGCCAGCGACTTACATTCACCGGAACTGGTGGCGGAAGAAATGCGTCTTGCACAGGTATCGCTGGGAGAGATCACGGGGGAATTTGTACCCGATGATTTGCTGGGGGAAATTTTCGCCCGTTTTTGTATTGGTAAATAAACATATGTGGTAAATCGAGTGAACGATGCGTTGCGACTTTTAAGAAAGGTTTTGCGTTCCTGTGGCTATGACATCAAGGAACGTTACCGGTATAACCTGTTGCCGACAAATAACCAGGAGAAGCATCCGCAGCTCGAACGATTGTACCATGCTGCCGAAACCACCGGAGAAGAAAAAAACCGGACGACTTTTAAACACCTCTATATCTGTCTCCGCAC
>DATIPP010000042.1:0-6220 GCA_035471825.1 Gammaproteobacteria bacterium | reverse complement strand
TATACTGAAGATTGAATAGTCAATCTGAGTAATGAGTGCTGAGGACTGAGGGCTGAGGGCTGAGGGCTGAGTACTGAGTAATTATTACTCATAGCTCATTACTCATTACTCAGATTGACTATTCAATCTTCAGGATGCCTTCTTCTTCCGCGCCGTTATCGAAAATATCGTCATAACCTTCCAGCGGCGGATTACCGTCGTAAATCAGAAAACGGCGCCGCTGATGATAGGCTTCGCGGGTAAAGGTATAGGGATCTACGGCCGCTTCGTCACGCACGTTGGTTGCGTCGAGCAGGTTTGCCCGTGTGTTGATAATGTTAACGGCGGTCAGGGGAAACAACACGGCCCCGGTGACATAAGTCAGGGGATTGAGCAGGGTACTGGTGGCGATATCCGGTAGTTTGCGCACCGAATCAGGTCCCCTGACGGGTATAAACAGGTAGGCGCCTTCATCGACACCCCATACGGCCAGTGTCTGACCCAGATCTTCATCGTGTTCTTCCAGGCCGATCTTGCTGCCGACATCGACCAGGCCTGCCAGTCCCGCCGTTGAGTTATAGATAAAGCGCAGCATGTCAGCTATGCCCTGGTCAAACTTGCCTTGCAGGAAAGAATTAAGGACGACGTTTAAATAGGTAAGGTTATCAAAGAAATTGGTAATGCTGGTCCGGACCAGTTGCGGTGTGTTTTCCATGTAGGCTTCGGCAACAGGTTTCAGGATAGCGCGGTCCAGGGCGTCTGTGAAATTATACGAAACGCGGTTGACCGGCTCATAGGGATCCGGGATCTCCTCCGATGACTGGTTCGTGGCACATCCGGACAGCAGGCAGATAATAAAAACAACAAGCAGATTTTTCATTACTATTCCTGTTTTTGTATCCAATATGTTTTTCTCTTACCAAATCGCGCGGAAATATTGACACAGTCTATCGGGTCAATCAAACGCAGCAACCAACAATAAATCTAGTTGGCCGTGTCAGTTTCAAGGTCGCGGATTTTATTCTGGATTTCCCCTACCAGGGATTCAAATCCCCTGTCAGTGATAATCGCGGCATACTCGGCCCTTTTCAAAGCCAGGTCGTTGACGCCGTCAGCAATGACGCTGATTATATACCAGGTGCCGGCATTTTCCTGCACGATATATTCGAGTTTGACGTTATCGTCATCAGGGCGAACCAGTTCCGTTTTTACCAGCAGTCGACCCTTTTTTAAAGTGTCCACGCCGATTGTCCTGAACGACTCGCCGCTGAAACTGTTGAAACGCGAGGCATAAGTAGCGGTGCTCAGCCGGTTGAAAAGATCGATGAAATCCTGCTGTTTTTCATCGCTTAATTCACCCCAGTAACGGCTGAGTATCACCCTCGATATGAGCGGTGTATCAAAACCGGATTCGATAACGGGCTCAAGGACATCGTACCTCCCCTGGAAACCGAGGCTCTCGCCGTTTTGCATGACATGCAACAGCTTGTCGTGGAGTTTTTCAACGACGGCCACGGCTTCATTCTCGTTTGCGAGAGATTGCAGTGAAAACAGCAGCAGGGAAACAAGTAACAATAATCCCTGGATTCCTGATTGAATTATTTTCATGTCGATTTTTTATCCGCTTGTATGATAATTCCTGAGACCTGTCTTCAGCGATCTGGTTGCATCATTTTACAGGGTGGAATAATGACGATCTTTCCATCGGGACCCTTTCCCGAGTAAAAATTGACCGGCGGAAAGCCAGGTCATGGACAGATAGACCAGGCCGATGACCGGCAGGGCGCAAGCCCATCCCGGATGTAACGAGTAATACCGTAATACAGGCAAGTAACAGAAAAACATCATGGCCAGTGTTACCAGTGCGAGCATGTCAGTCCAGTTGAACGGTGGCACAAGCAGCACAATCGGAAATGCAAATGCCGGGATCATCAACACCGTGCAGAGTAAAAGCATCAGCCATGAATGTGCCAGTTGGGTAAACGCCGTGCGCGTGATCATGTCACTGATTGTCTGCAGCTTGTCGTAACGCCGCCGGCTTTGTGCCGAATGCGTCAGTCCCGTCCAGATCCTTCCGGCGTTATTCTTGATTCGCCGGGCGAGGGCACAATCATCGATCAGGCAGTGCCTGAGGCTGGCAAAGGCGCCTGCTTTTACCAGTGCTTCACGGCGTACCAGGATACATCCGCCGGCCGCGGCGGCAACATAACCTGATGCCGAATTGGACAGCTGAAACGGGTACAGGAGTTTGAAGAAGAATATGAAGGCCGGCATCAGCATTTTCTCCCAGAAATTCTGCATCCGCAGTGAAGCCATAAGCGACACCATGGCAAGTTGCTGGCGCTCCAGCTTGTTCATCAGTGTCGCCATGGTGCCGGGATCCAGATGGATATCGGCATCCAGTAACAACACGAGCTCAGTGTCGACCCGGCCGAGTCCCTGTTCCAGTGCCCAGAGTTTGCCGTTCCATCCATTTGGCAAAGGCTTGCCCTGTATGACGGTCAACCCGTCAAGACCGGATTCGCCTGCGACAGCCGCTGTTGCATCTTCGGACTGATCGTTAATCAATATGGTAACAAAACCATTCCCCTGTTGTTTCAGTCCGTTCAGAGTATGGGCAATGCAGGCTTCTTCGTTACGTGCCGGGATCAGGACAGTGATGCGGGAGAGATCGGCTGTAATATGAGTGTCCCCCTCCAGCGACTCCCGGGTGCTCCAGGGTCGCCAGGGGAGAACCAGGATGATGAACCAGATAAGAAATCCGGGCAGAGCCAGCAGGCCCCAATCCATCAGGCAACTTGCTTGCTTTTACCGGCGCTGCAGGAACTGGCCGGTTTTGACTGCTTGGACACCAGGGTTGGTTTGGTGACATGATTATCGTCGTAAAGCACGGGTAACTCCGGAGCCATCGGTCCGCTGGTGCGTGGTCCACGCAGGAAAACCTTGAAGGCTTCCCAGGGGCGCTTGAAGGTGTCGTCCACGGCCGTTGCTTCATAACCACAATGGACCATGCAATTGGTGCACTTGGGATTTCGTCCGGTGCCGTAGTTGTCCCACTCTGTATCTTCCATGAGACTCTTGAAGGTGGGCGCGTAGCCTTCACCGACCAGCAGGTAACAGGGGCGTTGCCAGCCGAACACGTTCCGGGTCGGGTTACCCCAGGGGGTGCATTGATATTGCTGGTTGCCGGCCAGGAAATCCAGGTAGAGGGAAGACTGGTTGAAAACCCATTTCTTTCCCCTGCCGAGTTTAAAAATGTCACGGAAAAGCTGTTTGCTTTCCTTTTTCTTCAGAAATACGTCCTGCCTCGGGGCGCGTTCATAATTGTAGCCGGGGGAGATCGTGACGCCCTCGACACCGAGTTCGGTCGCCATGTCCATAAACTCCGCCACTTCATCCGGTGTCTCTCCCTGAAAGAGCGTGCAGTTGATTGTCACCCGGAAGCCTTTTGCACGGGCCTTCTTGATAACATCGATACACTTGTCGAATACGCCCTCGCGACAGACCGAGGCATCGTGTTTTTCCCGGTTGCCGTCAAGATGAATGGAAAACGTCAGGTAGGATGACGGATTGTAATCATCCATGCGACGCTCGAGTAACATCGCGTTGGTACACAGATAGACAAATTTCTTTTTATTGATGAATCCCTCGACGATGCGTGGCATGTCTTTATGAATGAGCGGTTCACCGCCGGCAATTGATACTACCGGCGCACCGCATTCGTCAATGGCTGACATGCAATCCTCGTAACTCAGGCGCTTGTCGAGGATTTCTTCGGGGTAATCGATCTTGCCGCACCCGGCGCATGCGAGATTGCAACGAAACAGCGGTTCCAGCATCAATACCAGCGGGTATTTTTCAACACGGCGCAGTTTTTTTCCGAGAATGTATTTCGCGACGCGGTATTGTTGGATCAGAGGTACGCCCATTAAAAACTCCCGTTCTGTTTGCGGGCCGGCCTGAAGCCCTGCCGACCCGGAAAATTCTTATAGAAATTAACAAGATAAAGGATATGCCGGTGAATGTACAGGACACGTTGTTTTTCTTGGTACTGTCCTTGGATTATAACGGCATCCCGGAGTTCGAACCATTCAGAAAACCGTGGATTTATCTCTTATTGCAAGGGACATGCCGCGATAAGATAATGCAGAGTTTGCTTATCTCTTATATCCTTGAAAATTGATGAATTCTCCAATCAGTACACCGATTCTCGACCAGATCCAAAGCCCGGCCGACCTGCGGGAATTGCCGGAATCCGACCTCATCCCGCTGGCGAAGGAATGCCGGGAATTTCTGCTGCACTCGGTCAGCCAGAGTGGCGGCCATTTTGCCGCCAGCCTCGGGGCCACAGAGTTGACTATAGCCCTGCATTATCTTTTCAATACGCCGGATGACCGGCTGGTCTGGGATGTCGGACACCAGGCCTATGTCCACAAGATACTGACCGGCAGGCGGGATCGACTGCACAGTATTCGCAAGTGGCAGGGACTCGCCCCTTTTCCGAAGCGCGAAGAGAGTGAATACGACACTTTCGGCGTCGGCCATTCCAGTACCTCGATCGGTGCCGCACTCGGGATGGCCATTGCTGCCAAACTGACCGGCAGTGACCGCCGGGCCGTCGCGATTATCGGTGACGGCGGCATGACCGCGGGCATGGCATTCGAGGCATTGAACCATGCCGGTGCGCTGGGCAACAATCTGCTGGTAATCCTGAATGACAACGACATGTCGATTTCGCCCAATGTGGGGGCATTGTCGAACCGGTTTGCGCAAATACTTTCCGGCAAGATTTACACGACGATGAAAAAAGGCAGCAAGAAGGTCCTCTCCAGGATGCCGAGCGCCTGGGAACTTGCTCGCCGCGCCGAGGAACACTTCAAGGGGCTGATAGTTCCCGGGACCCTGTTCGAGGAGTTCGGGTTCAACTATATCGGTCCGATCAACGGCCATGATTTGCCGACACTTCTTTCCACGATCCGCAATATCAAGGAACTCGAGGGACCGCAATTCCTGCATATCATCACGCAGAAAGGCAAGGGCTATGAGCCGGCGGAAAAAGACCCGGTCAAGTATCACGGCGTGACGCCGTTCGATCCCGTCAAGGGTATCGTGCCTTCCGGCAAGCCGTCGAAACCGACCTACAGCAAGGTGTTCGGTGAATGGATTTGTGACATGGCCGCGATTGACGAGCGTCTGGTCGCTATTACGCCGGCAATGCGGGAAGGCTCGGGACTGGTGCAGTTCGAGCAGGAATACCCGGACCGCTATTTCGATGTGGCGATTGCCGAGCAGCACAGTGTTACGGTGGCGGCCGGCATGGCCTGTGACGGCCTGAAACCGGTAGTAGCCATCTATTCCACCTTTCTGCAACGCGGCTACGATCAATTGATCCACGACGTGGTGGTGCAGAATCTGCCGGTCCTGTTCGCCATCGATCGCGCCGGACTGGTCGGTGCCGACGGTCCGACGCATAACGGCAGTTACGACATCAGTTACATGCGCTGCCTGCCGAACATGGTGGTCATGACTCCCGCCGATGAAAACGAATGCCGGCAGATGCTGTATACCGGCTTCCAGCTCGATCAGCCGGCCTCGGTTCGCTATCCCCGCGGCGGCGGCCCTGGCGTGGAAATCAGCAAGGAAATGACGGCGCTGCCTATCGGCAAGGCGGAAATCCGGCGTAAAGGGGAGGGTATTGCCATCCTGGCTTTCGGCGTCATGCTGGAACCGGCACTGGAAGCCGGGGAAGAACTGAACGCCACCGTTGTGAACATGCGTTTTGTCAAGCCCATTGATGAAGACCTGATCCTGGAAATGGCGGCGGGCCATGACCTGCTGGTGACGATCGAGGAAAACGTTGTGCAGGGCGGTGCCGGCAGCGCGGTAAATGAAACACTGGCGGCGCATGGCATGTCCCATCCGATCATCAATTACGGTCTGCCGGACCGGCTGGTACAGCACGGCTCACGCGACGACATGCTGAAAGACGCCAGGATGAACAGTGAAGGGCTGCTGGAATTCATCCAGCGTTACTACGACCGTACGGAGCAGAACAAGAACAAAAAAATCGCTGACGTTCGACCCGTATAATTGGTTATTAGTAATAACAAATCATTTGACGTTAGATGTTTCAAGTTTTGTGTAATGAGTAATAATTACTCAGTTCTCGGCACTCATCACTCAGTCCTCAGCTTTTATTTTATTGCGTCAAACACCGAACCCAGGCGTTCCAGTTCCTCTT
>DATIPP010000041.1:0-10134 GCA_035471825.1 Gammaproteobacteria bacterium | reverse complement strand
GCCTCAAGTATTCTCTGAAACTGATTATTATTTTCCTTACATTTCAATTTTTTATAATATTTATTTAAAGCTGTCTCAAGATACTTGTCCGGCATCACATTATTTTTCAGCAAGTGCGCTGCGATAGCTTTTCAGTTTTTCCGGGTAATCACTTGCCTGGCCGTACTCGAGAAAATGTTTGTAACGGTCATGGGTACCGCGCACCTTGTGGGCATGTTTGATCGGGCACCAGTATTGCTCGGTGCGTGCCGCGATTTCCCGCGTATAGCCAATCAATCCATTGACATAACCGCAATAAACACAATTCAGTTTTTCCATGGAATTCAGGTATCTCAGTTGGTGCCGATCGATCACGATATAGGCGGAACGCCTGACACGTGCAATATCGTACAGGCGGAAGCAGACAGCCTGATACACCGTTAAAAAAGCATCGAGAATCAGGAAAGGGATAATCATGCTGTAGATAAAAGGAGCAGAGAGGATATTCCGCGGACGGCTGTCCCTAAACCAGCGCAATAAACCAACCTTGATTTGACGGTGTGCTTCCTTGACGGATTGCTCGAATATTACCCTGGCACCGTCGATGCGGTAGGAAAACCGGACTTCCTGTTCTTCCATTGCATCCATCAATTCTTCTTCCAGTTCGCGAATCTGTTCCAGCAAACTGCGTATGTAATCGCTCATAAGTGCTCCATGTCGGTTTTTATTTATAATGAATGGATCAGGTTACAAAGACAGGAGGGAATATAAAAGCAATCCCGTTTGTATTCCGGTATGAAAAATCTGTTAGTCCGGGTCAAACCCTTCTATATACTCAGCCGGATTAAAGTCTTCCGGTAATTGTTTCAGCAGTTCATCATGCGGATAATCGGGATAAACCTGCAGGAATTTTTCCAGGCTGGCTACAGCCTGGTCCGTATTTCCTGACTGCCAGAGGCGCGAGATCTCCGTCAACCACTCTGAGTCGTTTCTGCCGGTCACGAGGCCGCTCGCAGACGGCACATCCTGTTCCGTTATCATCGGTGTTGACAACTCACGCTTCAACACCGGAGCAGGCTTTTCCTGCATAAGATCCAGGGATTCCTCCTCGATACGGTTTTTTGCAGGCGGGACCCCTTGCTCCTTTTGTAATGCATCACGGGTATCGGTCTGTTTTTTCTTCTCCCAAATCATCTTCCCGGCGGTTTTCTCCGAATCATCTACAGGAGGCGGTTCCGATGGGACAACGGCTGCTTGTCCTTCACTGGTACTGCCCCGGTCTTTGTTCGACTGTTCAATAAATTCGCCGGCTTGAGAAGACAATGTCTGATCACTTTTGTCACCCGGTTGCAAGGGGGTGGTATCTGGCAGGGATTTTTCCGGTCCGGTCAATAGCAAGTGCCCTTCGTCATCGTAAATTGCTATGACCAGGCTGACACAAATTACTACAACAGCGGCGAACTTCAGTGGACGACCCCACTGTTGCATGAAAGAAGGCAACAGCCGCGAATGTGGACCGGCTGATTTCCTGGCGGCAGCCAGTATTGCATCGTCCAAGTGTTTCGGTGGCGTATCTTTCGAGGCGGCATGATATTGACGGGACAGATTACTGTCACCCTGCAGATACTCGTTCAACGCCTGGTCGTCTTTATCATCAACCATCGGATTGCAAACCCTGTCGTAGTTTTCTCACAGCGTAACGCAGGCGGCTTTTTGCCGTCTCCGGGTTGACACCGGTAACTTCGGCGATCTCCGCCACACCCATACCCGCTTCCTCGTGCAGGACAAAAGCTTCCCTTTGTTCATCCGGCAGGCCATCCAGCAACTGCAACAATCTGTCGGCCTGCTGTTGCCGTTCAACACCATCCTCGGGTTGATCCGACTGTCTGGCAGCCAGTTCATCCGCTGCTATTGCACCAGCCTGCAGATTGCCGATGGTGGTCGACTGCCTGCGATAATAGTCCACACAGTGATTATGGGCCATGCGGTATAGCCAGGTAGTGAAACGGGCCCTGACCTCGTACCGATCTTTTGCCGCGATTAACTTCACCCACACATCCTGGAAAAGCTCATCCGCATGCGCATGATTAATGCATTTACGGAGTATGTAGCGGTACAATCCGCCCTTGTGGCGTTCATAAAGATCGGCAAATGCGGCAGCATCGCCCTGTCGATACCGCAACATGAGATCTTCATCGGATACCGGTTGCTCCATGCGGCAAGTTTAACCGCAACCCGCAAGTGTGGTATAGCGTATAAACGCCTGTTGCCCGCTGCAGGGTTTAATAATAGGGCACAAAAAAAGGGCGGGAGCCCTTTTTTTGTTGCGTCTGTTTGTACCTGAAGCTATTCGTTGACAGCCTTCATGCTGAGGCGCACACGGCCCTGACGATCAATCTCGAGCACCTTGACCTTGACGAATTCGCCCTCGGAGAGCTTGTCACTCACATTCTCGACGCGTTCATCGGAAATCTGGGAGATGTGCACCAGGCCGTCCTTTCCGGGCAGGATATTGACGAAAGCACCGAAGTCCATGAGTTTTGCCACGCGGCCTTCATAGACACGTCCGACCTCGATATCGGCCGTCAATTGCTCGATGCGTTCCCTGGCGGCGTCACCGGCAGACTTGTCGACAGCCGCGATACGCACGGTACCGTCATCATCGATATCCACGGTGGCACCGGTTTCCTCGGTTATCGCGCGAATAGTGGCACCGCCCTTGCCGATCACGTCACGAATCTTGTCAGGATTGATTTTCATGGTGGTAATGCGTGGCGCGAATTCCGACATTTCACCCCGCGGTGCCGACAATACGGCATTCATTTTTTCAAGGATATACAGGCGTCCTTCCCTTGCCTGCGCCAGCGCAACATCCATGATTTCCTTGGTGATACCGTCAATCTTGATGTCCATCTGCAGGGCATTGATGCCTTTACCGGTACCGGCGACCTTGAAATCCATATCACCCAGGTGATCTTCATCACCCATGATGTCGGACAACACCACATATTTTTCACCTTCCTTAATAAGACCCATGGCGATACCGGCCACCGGCGACGATATTCCCACGCCGGCATCCATGAGTGCGAGGCTGGTACCACAGACACTGGCCATGGAACTGGAACCGTTGGATTCGGTAATCTCGGAAACGACCCGGATGGTATAGGGAAACTCGGCCAGGTCCGGCATGACACCTATGATACCGCGCTTGGCCAGGCGTCCGTGACCTATCTCGCGCCGCTTGGGTGAACCGACACGTCCGGTCTCGCCGACACAAAACGGCGGAAAATTGTAATGCAGCATGAAAGGTTCCTTGCGTTCACCTTCGATCGCGTCAACGATCTGCGCATCGCGCTCCGTCCCCAGTGAAGTTACGACCAGTGCCTGGGTCTCGCCGCGAGTGAACAGTGCTGAACCATGTGTCCTCGGCAAAACCCCGACCTCGACGCTGATCGGACGAATAGTTTTGGCATCGCGTCCGTCAATGCGGTCTTCGCCGGACAGGATGCTGTTTCTGACAATACGGCTTTCAAGCGTTTCAATTTCAGCCTTGATCTGGTTTTCGCTCCAGGTATTGTCCTCGTTTTCCATAAATGACTCGATGACTTCGCTGCGGATTTCGCTCAGGCGTTCCTTCCGGCTCAGCTTGTCCTGGATGGCATAGGCTTCCCGCAGCAGGTCGGAACAACGACTTTCCACCTCACCGACCAGGGACTCGTCCTTTTCCGGTGCCTGCCAATCCCAGGGAGTGGCAGCCTCCCTGGCCATCGCTTCTATATTGTCGATCGCAATCTGGAACTGTTCGTGTCCGAACATGACGGCACCCAGCATGACATCTTCCGGTAACTGTTTCGCTTCAGATTCCACCATCAGCACGGAGGAGCGGGTACCCGCAACCACGAGATCCAGTTCCGAGTCTTTCAATTGTGAAAACGACGGGTTGAGGATGTAATCACCATCCCTGTAACCGACGCGGGTAGCGCCCACAGGGCCGTTAAACGGTACACCGGCGATCGACACGGCGGCTGACGCGCCGAGCATGGCCGGGATATCCGGATCGATATCCGGATCCAGGGACATGACGGTGGCGATAATCTGGACTTCGTTGGTAAAACCTTTCGGGAAAAGTGGTCTGAGCGGCCGGTCGATAAGGCGGCAGGTCAGCGTTTCTTTTTCGGAAGGGCGGCCTTCGCGTTTGAAAAAACCGCCGGGTATCTTTCCCGCCGCGTAAGTCCGTTCCTGGTAATCAACGGTCAGGGGAAAGAAATCCCGGTCCGGATCTGCATCCTTGCGGGCGACACAGGTTACGAGGACAACGGTATCACCCATGCTGACCAGGACCGCACCGGTCGCCTGGCGGGCGATCCTGCCGGTCTCGAGTACGACCTTGTGATCACCAAACTGAAATTCTTTCTTGACTATATTCATTTAAATACCCCGGTGTGATCAATCAACAATGATTGATAATAGACTGTTAGATTCATTGATATATCAGGTGTGATTCCGCCAGAAGCTTGCGGTTATATCCGGACTGATTAAGGTAAGCAGACTCTTTACTTGCGAAGCCCCAGGCGGCCAATCAATTCACGATAGCGGTTCAGGTCCCTGGTTTTGAGATAATCCAGGAGCTGGCGGCGCTGGTTAACCATTCTCAGCAATCCCTGACGGGAGTGGTGGTCCTTGTTATGTTCCTTGAAATGATCGGACAGATCGGTAATGCGCGCGGTCAAAAGTGCGACCTGCACCTCGGGCGAGCCGGTATCACCATCCGACCGTTGATAATCCTTCACAATATCTGCTTTTTGCTGGTTACTGAGTGCCATATATAAATAACTCCTGACCGTCCTCTATCTCAATTTCGCGCGTATTGTACCCGCGCTCCCGTACGTGGACAAGGACAAGCTTTTGCCCGGCCGTGTCCGGTTTATTTCCTCTGCACCAGTCGCCGTGGTGCGACCCTGCCGTCTTCCAGGACCTCCCCGACACCGAGGAATAACTGCTCCTGATCATAAATCCGTACCAGGCCCTGCGTCGGTGAGCGGGGCACCATGACGGCCTGACCCTGGCACATGTAATGGGCCATGTTTTCCGATAACTCGATACCCGGAACATTGGTCAACACGGTATCGACGGCCAGCAGACATTGATCGAGCCGGTCGGGGTATTCTTCAGATTGCTGCACCAGGGTAGCAAGGCTTACCATCTGGGATTCCCGGAACGGACCGACACCGGTTCTCCTGAGTGATTTCAAATGTGCCTTGCAACCGAGCCGGGCGCCGAAATCTTCCGCCAGGGTACGGATATACGTCCCCTTGGAACAATGAATCCTCACCTCGATTTCACCCGCCTTGTGCCCAAGGTATTCCAGGGCATGAATGGTGACCGGACGCGGCTCGCGGTCCACCTCGATCCCCTGGTACGCCAGTTTGTAAAGCCTTTCACCCTTGTGCTTAAGGGCCGAATGCATCGGTGGCACCTGTTCAATATCTCCACGCAGGGCATCCAGGGACCTTTCAATCAATGTCTCGTTCAACTCCGGCACTTCCGACACGGCCACCGTCTCTCCGGCCGCGTCGCCGGTACTGGTCTGTATACCCAGCCTGAATACCGCATGGTAATGTTTGTCGGAATCCAGCAGGTAAGCGGAAAACTTGGTTGCCTCGCCGAAGCAAAGCGGTAACATCCCGCTGGCCTCCTTGTCCAGGCTGCCCGTATGTCCGGCCTTTCTGGCCCGGTACAGGCGTTTAACCTTTTGTAATGCCTGGTTGGAGGTAATACCGGTCGGCTTGTCCAGTAACAGGACACCGTTGACCGGACGACCCTTTCTGGAATGCTTCCTGCCCATCGTGCTGATTTTGTCTACCCGGGAAAGCGGTGATTGGTGATTATCGCTGCGATTAATGACGTTCACCGGATTTTTTTCCGGCCTGGAGAGAATCAATGAGTTCCGTCACCCGGTTGGCCTCGACCAGAGAGTAATCGTATTTGAAACGCAGGTGCGGGATATTGCGTAGTTTAAGTGATTTTCCCAGCTCGTGTTGAAACTCGCCGACATACTCATTGAGTATGTCAACAACCTCTTCGTTAGCCATGGAATTCCCGAGACAGGTGAAATATATCGTCGCGTTTTTCAGATCCGGACTGACATCGGCACTCGACAGCGTCACCATGCCGGTCCCGTCCTCGAGCGTGCGCCGCTGAATCATGCCAGCGAGTTCCTGCTGCAGCAGATCTCCGACACGGCGGCTGCGACTGAATTCTTTCGGCATAACTCTAGTCAGACGGTACGGGCAACCTCGACCCTTTCAAAGACCTCGATCTGGTCCCCCGGTCGAACATCGTTATAGTTTTTCACTCCGATACCACATTCCGTACCGGACTTGACCTCGTTTACATCATCCTTGAATCGCCGCAGTGATTCCAGTTCACCCTCATAGATCACAACATTATCGCGTAAAACCCGGATCGGATTATTGCGTTTCACAACACCGCTGGAGACCATGCAACCCGCGATATCGCCGTACTTGGGAGATCGGAAGACATCCCGGACCTCGGCAATACCGATGATATTCTCGCGAACCTCCGGCGAGAGCATGCCGCTGATTGCCTTTTTGATATCATCGACGACATCGTAAATAACACTGTAATAACGCAGATCGATCCCTTCCTCGTTGACCAGCTTCCGGGCCGTCGCATCGGCCCTGACATTGAAACCGATGACGACACAGTGCGAGGCCATTGCCAGGTTGATATCGGACTCGGTGATACCGCCCACGCCGCTGCTGACAATATTAACCGTAACTTCGTCGGTGGAAAGCCCGGAAAGTGCCTCGGAAATGGCCTCGGCGGAACCCTGCACGTCGGCCTTGATGAGGACATTCAGGGTGGTGGTCTCGCCTTCCGCCATCTGGGTCATGACGTTTTCCAGTTTGGCGGCCTGTTGCTGTGCCATCTTCGATTCACGGTGCTTTCCCTCGCGGAATGTCGCTATCTCTCGGGCTTTCTTTTCATCCGGTACAACGATCACTTCGTCACCGGCATTTGGCGTTCCAGACAGACCCAGGATCTCCACCGGCGTGGAAGGACCGGCGCTGGTTACTTCATTTCCCAGTTCATCCATCATGGCTCGGACGCGGCCGAATTCATGCCCACTCAATACGATATCGCCCTTGTTCAGTTGGCCACTCTGCACCAGTATGGTCGCAACCGGCCCACGGCCCTTGTCCAGTCGGGATTCCACCACCGTGCCGGTTGCAGGCCCATCGGCGGTAGCTTTCAGTTCCAGGATTTCCGCCTGCAACATAACGCTTTCCAGCAGGGTATCGATGCCCTCGCCGGTCTTGGCCGAGACATTAACGAATAACGTATCGCCGCCCCAGTCCTCCGGGATTACATCAAGCTTGGAGAGTTCCTGCTTGATCCGGTCCGGATCGGCGTCCTCCTTGTCTATCTTGTTAATGGCAATAATGATGGGGACGCCGGCAGCCCTGGAATGGTTGATGGCTTCCTCGGTTTGCGGCATGACACCGTCATCAGCCGCAACAACAATCACCACGATATCGGTAACCTTGGCACCACGGGCACGCATCGCTGTAAATGCCGCATGCCCCGGGGTATCGAGAAACGTCAGCTTGCCGTTATCGATCTCGACGCTGTAGGCGCCGATATGCTGGGTAATTCCGCCGGCTTCACCGGATGCCACCTTGGTGCGACGGATATAGTCCAGCAATGATGTCTTGCCGTGATCAACGTGACCCATAATAGTGACAACAGGCGCGCGATCAACGAGCTTGCCCTCCTGCTGCACGGCCTGGATGACTTCTTCTTCCAGGGCGTTTTCCTTTTGTAACTTGGGTTTGTGTCCCATTTCCTCGACGACGATCGATGCCGTGTCCTGATCGATCATCTGGTTGATGGTCGCCATCGTGCCAAGACCCATCAACAATTTGATGACTTCATTGGCCTTGACCGACATGCGTTGCGCCAGTTCGCCGACTGTAATGCTATCCGGGATCAACACCTCGCGGACAATCGGCGCGGTCGGTTTTTCAAAAGCATGCTGTGTGGCGCTCGGTTTGACCACCGGGCGAATTTTCTGACGTTTCTTGCGACGGCCGGACTTGGAAGAAGCGACATGCAGTTGTTCCTGCCTGCCCCCGCGCTTGCGCGGTTTTTCTTCCGCCTCCCCGACATATCCCTCTTTTTCTTTCCGGGAAGGTTTTTGCCGGACCGGTTCGCGCCGTTCCCTGCGGGCTTCGACCGGTGCTTCTTCCTCTGCCGGGGCAACCTCCTTTTCTTTGATGGTAACCTCCGGTTCTTCTGCCGCGGTTTCCATTTCGGATATTGCAGTTTCTTCCGCGGCTTTTTCCGCCCCGGTTACGGCACCGGTGTCTTCAGCGGTTGTCTCGACAGCGCTTTCGGCAGTTTCTGATTCGGCTTCGGCCTTTGCGGCTTCTTCCCGCTGCTCAACTTCGCGCCGCGCCCGTTCTTCTTCCTGCGCTGCAAGCTCCCTTTGCCGCTGTTCCTCGATTTCGCTACGCTTGACATAGGTCCGTTTTTTACGGAACTCGACATTGACGGTCTTGGCACTGGTACGTGCAGACCGGCCTCCACGCCCCTGGCCCGATACCGGCACCTTGATCTCACTCAGGGTCTTGCGTTTCAGAGTGATCTTTTTCGGCTCGGCCGATTCGTCCTTGCCGTGCTTACGGCGCAGGTACGTCAACAGTTCACTCTTTTCATCGTCGGATATCTTGTCATCGGCAGACTTGTCCGAAAAGCCGGCCTCCTGCAATTGTACAAGCAGGCGATCAACATCGACGCCGACAACATCGGCAAACTGTCTGACAGTTACCTCAGGCATCAGTCACCTCGCTGTTTTTGTCTTCGGATTCAAACCACGGCATGCGCGCCGTCATGATTAACCGGCCGGCGCGTTCGGAATCGAGATTCTCGATCTCGAGCAGATCATCCACCGATTGTTCGGCCAGGTCTTCCATGGAGACAATACCGTGTCCGGCCAGTTCATAGGCCAGTGCATTGTCCATCCCTTCCATGTTCAACAGGTCTTCCGCAGGTTCGGCATCGACCAGTTTTTCCTCGTTGACTATCGCCCTGGTCAACATGACGTCCCGCGCCCTGTCTCGTAATTGCGTTACCAGGTCACTGTCAAACTCCTCGATTTTCAGCATCTCCGACTCCGGCACGTAGGCGACTTCCTCGATACTGGAGAATCCTTCCTGGACCAGGATAATGGCGATCTCCTCATCCACATCGAGCTGTTCCATGAACATGCTCTGCAATGCCTGTGCCTCCGCCTCGCTTTTTTCATCGGCCTGTTCGATCGACATAACGTTCAATTCCCAGCCGGTCAATTCACTGGCGAGCCTGACATTCTGGCCACCCCGGCCGATTGCCTGCGAGAGGTTCTCCTCGTCCACGGCAACATCCATGCTGTGCGCCTCTTCATCCACAAGGATGGAGGCGACTTCGGCCGGTGCCATGGCATTAATAACGAACTGGGCGGGGTTTTCGTCCCAGAGAATAATATCGACACGCTCGCCGGCCAGTTCGTTGGAAACAGCCTGAACGCGGGACCCGCGCATGCCGACACAGGCACCGATGGGGTCGATACGCTGGTCGTTGGCCCTGACGGCAATCTTGGCCCGGGAACCCGGATCACGTGCACCGCTAATCACATCGATCATGCCTTCATTAATCTCCGGCACTTCGATCTTGAATAATTCAATCAGCAACTCCGGCGCGGTACGACTAAGGAACAATTGCGGACCACGGGCCTCGGAACGCACTTCATAAAGATAGGCGCGTAACCGGTCACCCGGACGCACGGCCTCGCGCGGGATCATTTTTTCGCGGGGTATGAATGCCTCGGCGTTGTTGCCGAGATCCAGGATCATCCCGCTCCGGTCGACCCGTTTTACTACGCCGCTCACCATTTCACCGACCCGGTCGGCATAGGCATTCACTACCTGTGCCCGTTCCGCCTCGCGCACTTTCTGTACGATAACCTGCTTGGCCGTCTGGGCGGCAATGCGGCCGAATTCAACCGATGGCATGGGTTCCTCAATATACTCGCCGACCTCGACGTCGGGTTGTTTTTCCTTCGCATCCGTAAGTTGAATCTGGCGTGACGGA
>DATIPP010000040.1:0-6883 GCA_035471825.1 Gammaproteobacteria bacterium | reverse complement strand
ATTGAATCCGGCCATCCGTTCAATCGCGAACCGGTCGGAAACGGCCCAATGCGACTTGCTTCCTGGTCCGGAGAGGACCGGATCCGCCTGGTCCGTCTGCACGATCGGCAGCTGTTCGAGTTTCTCACCGTCAAGGATTCCACCGTGCGGGTATTGAAACTCGTCCGTGGTGAAATTGACCTGATTCAGGGTGATGTGCCATTTGAATTACTTGACTGGTTGTCGAAACAGGGATCGGTGACCGTTGAAACCTTGTCCGGTAATATCTTTACCTATATCGGCTTCAACCTGCAGGATCCGGCACTGAAAAAACAGTCAGTACGGCGGGCCATTGCCAGCGCGATTGATCGGGACACCATTATCACGCACGTCCTCGGTAATGCGGCCCGGAAGGCCGGTGCCATGCTGCCGCCGGATCACTGGGCAGGCCATCCTGGTCTTTCCGGGTATGCATACGATCCGGGTTTGTCCCGCCGACTGCTGGCCGATGCGGGATATAATAATGATAATCCCCTGCATCTTACCTACAAGACTTCCAGCAATCCGCTGCGTGTGCGTCTTGCGACGATTATCCAGTACCAGTTAGGTGAAGTGGGTATCGATATCGATGTGCAGAGTTATGACTGGGGAACATTTTACGGTGACATAAAATCCGGCAAGTTCCAACTTTACAGCCTCTCCTGGGTCGGCCTGAATCTGCCGGACATCTTTCGTTATGTTTTTCACAGCGAATCGGTACCGCCCGCCGGCGCCAACAGGGGGAGGTATGATGATCCGGTTACTGACAAGCTGATTGAGCAGGCAGCGGCGTATAATGATACGGAACGGCAGGCGGTGATCTACCGCCGACTGCAGGAGCGGCTGCATCAGCAATTGCCTTATGTGCCGTTATGGTACGAGGACAACATTTTGGCTCGACGCAAGTCCATTCGCGGTTATACACTGCAAACCGACGGCAACTTTGACGGATTGGTCGAGACACACCGGCATACGGAAACCATGCAATGAACAAGCCTTATATCGAAATTATTATCGGCGAGCAGAAACTGCGACACGTCGATGTAGATGGTGTTATGCATGAATACGTTATTTCGACCGGAAAAAACGGCGGTGGTGAAAGACTGGACAGTGAGTGTACACCGCGCGGCAAACATGTCATTGCCGAGAAAATCGGGACCGGGTGTGCGCCGGACACGGTTTTCGTCGGGCGTCACCCGACGGGTGAGCACTACCAGCCGGAATTACGCCGGAAGCATCCGGACCGTGACTGGATATTGACGCGGATATTATGGCTGGCCGGGACGGAAACCAATAAAAACCGGGGCGGGGATGTTGATACCTATACCCGGTATATTTACATCCACGGCGCCCCGGATGACGTTGAAATGGGAATACCGGGTTCGCGGGGATGTATCCGCATGCGTAATGCCGATGTGATCGAATTGTTCGACAATGTAGATGTCGGCACGCCGGTGATCATCAACGAATAAAGATCGTACTTCATCGTTCACGGCGGCCGGTTTCCCGGACCAGCGTTTTGGCGAAATGCTTGATTTGCACATCGTACAGCACGAGTTCTCCACCGGTCTTGATAGCAGCAAGAGATATGCGTCCGATTAGCAAAAGCAACAACAGCACAATCATCCACGCAAAAAAGTAGGATACCCGGACGGTACCTGGAGACTGCATCGATTCTTCACGTAGTGATTTCGTTCCGGTTGTCTCTTCCTCATCGGCCAGTGTCGAATCCCTGAAAGTAACAAGGCTTTTATCAATATTGGATCCCTTTTCAATGGCAACGGCGAATCGTTCGATGCGTTGCGGCTCCTGGTAAAGATGATAGGCTTCCAGTAAAACGTGAAACGCGATCCATATTCCCGCCAGTAACAATGTCAGGCCAAGCAAGCGGACAACCACGCTCATGATACCCCGGCCTATCTCTTCCATACCCGACTCCTCGTTCATAAATTGCAGCCCCGTCCGCTGTTATTCGTTTTAAAGCTATTCTACAAGAACCTGTCCCATAATTCCCCACGAACCGCGTTAAAGTGATCCAGGTCCGTATCAAGGCGCGAGGTGAAGGGGATAGCTGTAGCAGCCGCCAGGCCGATTCATCCAACAATCAGGGCAGAGCGCGGGCCTCGAACGCGCAACCCGCAGGGACAGGGCGTTTGCGGGGCATCGCGGTGACACTCGTCGTACATCTGGAACAATCAAACATCACTCCTCGCTTCTTGCGCTGCCGTCACAAACGCCACTGTTCGGCCGCGTGGAATGATGAGACAGGTTCTGTCAATCTACGAGCCGGTTGCAAGTTCGGGTTATCATGGATGCATGCTGAATTATCTCCTGACAAGACTTGTTTCTGCCTTTATTGTCGTGATCGGTGTATCCACGATTGTTTTTTTACTGATTCATATCGTGCCGGGCGACCCGGTGGAAGTCATGCTGGGAGAGGTCGCAGGCCCGGCCGACCGCGAGGCGCTGCGTATTTCCCTTGGCCTGGACCTGCCGCTCTGGCAACAATGGACCGCTTATCTTTATCAACTCTCACATCTCGACCTGGGCATATCTTTACATTCCCGGCGTCCCATCGTGGCAATACTGGCGGAAAGGCTCCCGGCCACGGTACTGCTGGCGGGTGCCAGCCTGGTTGTTACCGTGATTATTGCATTCCCGCTCGGGATACTGGCCGCGATAAGGCGTAACACTGGCTGGGACACCGGGGCAATGATCTTTTCCATGCTCGGTGTCTCGATTCCCAATTTCTGGTTGGGGCCGCTTTTGATACTTGTATTTTCCCTCTGGCTGGGCTGGTTGCCCGTCAGTGGTTATTCCGGTGTCGCCTCGCTGGTATTACCGGCACTGACACTGGGAACCGCGCTGGCGGCATTACTGTCACGCATGATCCGGGCGTCGTTACTGGAAGTACTGGGCGAGGATTACATTCGCGCAGCACGTGCCCGCGGCCTGTCACCCCTGCAGGTTATCGGAAGGCATGGTCTGGTGAACGCGGCCCTGCCGATATTGACAGTGCTAGGCATGCAACTGGGTGCCCTGCTGGGTGGCGCGGTGATTACCGAGACTATATTCTCCTGGCCGGGCATCGGACTGCTGACCATCGAGGCTATTCAGCAACGTGATTATCCCGTCGTGCAGGCCTGTGTTCTCATTATCAGCCTGGCCTATGTCCTGATTAATCTCGTTACCGATCTGCTATATGCGGGTTTCGACCCGCGGGTAAGGCTGGGACGATGAATGCCCGCCTTTCAGTGCCGTTAATCATTATCGCCGGCTGGTGCCTGCTGGCGATGTCCGCCGGGGTATTGCCCCTGCAACCGGACACCATCATTCTGGAGAAAATACTCGTGCCACCGGAACAGGATGCCTGGCTGGGATACGACGATCTGGGACGGTCAATCGCCGATCGCATAATCCTGGGAGCGAGAACCTCGTTTATCGTGGCCTTTGTTGTCGTCACCATTTCGATGATGGCGGGAACGCTCGTCGGCATACTGGCCGCCTGGTTCGGTGGCTGGTTCGATCAGTTCATTGTCCTCATCATAGATATATTCCTGGCTTTTCCCGGCATACTCCTGGCCATTGCCTTGGCCGGATTGCTCGGTCCCGGCATCATGAATGCCGTGATTGCACTGTCGGTTGTCGGCTGGGTCGGATTTGCCAGGTTGGCACGGGCGCAGGCGTTAACGGTCAGGCAACGTGAACATATCATGGCGGCGCGAGCCCTCGGCAGCGGCACGGCTACCGTCACTCGCAGACATGTATTGCCCCTGATTACCGCTCCCCTGATCGTCGAGGCCACGTTCGCTGTGGCGGGAACCGTGATTGCCGAGGCCGGCCTGTCGTTCCTGGGGCTGGGCGTGCAACCGCCGGATCCCTCCTGGGGCAGCATGATAAGGGATGGCACGCGTTACATGCTGGTGGCGCCACACATGGTACTGGCACCGGGCGGCGCGATCTTCCTGGTAGTGCTTGCCGTCAATTTATACGGTGACCGGTTACGGGATAGAATGGATGTGCATCTGAAACAGCCAATGTCCGCGAGGAAAACCGGATGGCATGCCGGCGATCATCCATGAAGATCCGATCGGCGTTGCATCCCGAACACAACGGAGATTAATACTGTGTCACTGGGCCCCGTCATGCTGGACCTGGAAGGAACCGAACTCGCCCGGGAGGAGCGGGACATCCTGCGCCACCCCCTGGTCGGTGGCGTGATCCTGTTCTCGCGGAATTATGCATCCACGGATCAGCTGGCAGCACTGGTCGATACGTTACACAAGTTACGCGAGCCGCGTTTGCTGGTGGCCGTGGATCATGAAGGTGGCCGCGTGCAACGGTTCCGTTCCGGTTTTACGGCACTGCCGGCCTGCGCGTTATATGGTATGGAGTACGATCGTGATAAACACCGTGGCAGGCAACTCGCCGAACGTGCAGGCTGGCTGATGGCCAGTGAATTGCGTGCACTGGGAATTGATTTCAGTTTTGCACCGGTGCTGGATCTGAACAAGGGGATCAGCAAGGTCATTGGTGATCGCTCATTTCATCGAAACCCGGATTGCGTCGCCGACCTGGCAAAACATTATATGCAAGGAATGCACCGTGCGGGGATGTCTTCCGTGGGAAAACACTTTCCCGGTCATGGTTCAGTAGCGGAAGATTCCCATCTTGCCATACCGGTCGACAACCGCCGTTTCGAAGATATCCAGATGGAAGATATGATTCCATTCGAACGACTGATTGATGCGGGACTGGCAGCGATAATGCCGGCACACGTTATCTATACGGAAGTTGATGACAAGCCAGCCGGATTTTCGTCCGCCTGGTTGAAAAAAATACTTCGCCGTCAACTACGATTCCAGGGAACGATCTTCAGTGACGATATTGACATGGCCGGTGCGGAATTCGCAGGAGATTTTCCGGACCGGGCCAGGAAGGCGCTTGCTGCCGGTTGTGATATGGTGCTGGTTTGCAATAACCGCGAAGGTGTATTGGACGTACTGGACAGTCTTCAGCATAATCCAGACCCGGCAACGCAGGTCCGCCTGATGCGCATGCACGGCAAGAAACACATGTCACTGAACAATTTATTCCAAAACGATGAATGGAAAAAAATCTCGACTGAAATCGCCGGTCTGGATGTCACTCCGGAACTGGACCTGGGTGATGACGCTGTCTGACCGAAGTTCACTGAGCGGCCTGTTGCTGCTGGCTGTTTACCTGCTAGCAACACCGGCACTTGCCAAACCGGCTACCGAATCGGAATGCCGGCCGCTCGTGTCCGTCGACAGTGACGCCGGGAAACCGATGGCGTATTCCGATGCGCTTCTCTGGAAAGTCAGGAAAAACAACAAGGACCCCAGTTACATCTTCGGCACCATCCATGTTTCCGATCCGGATATTGTCAACCTGCCGCGGGTTGTCTCTGAATATCTGGATGCCGCCGACCTGTTTGTCATGGAGGCACTGCCGACTCCGGAAGAAGCACTGGCAATGTCGCAGGAAATGTATTTTACCGACGACAGGACACTGCAGGATTACATCGGTGAATCCCTGTTTGAACGCACCGTGCATGCACTCGGAGAACACCAGGTCCCGGCGGAGTCAGTCAAATTCATGAAACCCTGGGCGGCTTTTTTACTGATGAGTTACCCGCCTGCCGATGGTCTCAGGCTGGATCTTGCCTTGCTGGAAAAAGCCCGGGGCAACGGTATCAAAGTGGCGGGGCTCGAAAGCCTGAAGGAACAGAGTGATGTGTTCAGTTCCCTGGACATGGAGTTACAGGTGCGGTTTCTGCTGGACACGGTCTGCAATTATGACGAGGTGAAAAAGGATTTTGAAACGATAAAAAAGCATTACCGCAAAAGAAATCTGGACAAGCTTTACCTGCATGCGAATAAATACTCGATCTCCGGTGAAAAGATCTACCGGGATCTCGTCAAGAAGCTGCTGACTGATCGTAACCGGATCATGACATCACGCATGCAGGAAATGCTGGAGCAAGGGAATGCCTTCATCGCCATCGGTGCCATGCACCTGCCGGGGAATGACGGCGTGTTGTCATTGCTGGCCGGGCAGGGTTACACCATCACGTCTGTTTACTGAATCAACAATATAACTACCGGGGATTTTTTTATGTTTTCCGATGTGAAGAAATATTATTTCAATTTTCTTGAGTTCGCCAATATCGAACCCTGGATTATCCAGGTATTCATTGTTGTTTTCCTGACTCTGCTGTTGAGTTACAGCGTAAAGATGGTCATCAGGCAGCTTCTTAAGCGGGCGGATATCACCAGCATGATCTGGGACAATGCCCTGATCCGTTCGGCAGGGAAACCGCTTGTGGCTCTCATCTGGCTGTTGGGAATTGCCTATGCCGCCGAAATCGCAGGGGATGTCAATGACGTAGCAGTTTTCTCCCTGGTCGACCCGGCACGCGAGATCGGCTTCATTGTCATAATCACCTGGTTTGTGGTCCGCTTCATCAAGAAGTTCGCCGATAACCTGATCGATAAAAAGCTCAGCGAGGATGTGAGTTTTGATCGCACGACCGCGGATGCCATTGTCAAACTGGCGACGATATCGGTCATCATCACGGCATTTCTTGTCATACTTCAGTCACTCGGCTACAGCATAACCGGCGTTCTCGCCTTCGGCGGTATTGGCGGTATTGCGGTGGGTTTTGCCGCCCGGGACCTGCTGGCCAATTTTTTCGGCGGCCTGACGATTTACATGGACAGGCCTTTCGCGTTAGGCGACTGGATCCGCTCGCCCGATCGCGATATCGAGGGCACGGTTGAGAAGATCGGCTGGCGCCTGACACAAATACGGACATTCGACAAGCGCCCGCTGTATATACCGA
>DATIPP010000039.1:0-2506 GCA_035471825.1 Gammaproteobacteria bacterium | reverse complement strand
CGGCGCCCTGACCTTGACCCGTAATGACGGTTATGAAGATACCGGCACGCCTTCCGTGCGGCTGACGCTGCACCTGGGGCCGAACATCCCGGTCACCATTGCCCGGGAACTGGACGTCAAGGTGGATGACGGCAAGCCTACGACCGGTGTATTGCGTGTCAGCGATGTCGATACCGATGGCACATTCCCGACACTTCATGCCGCCCTGGGTGCCTGCATTGATACCGGTGGCACAACCGACGAGTACGACATCCAGGCTGACGCGCAGGACTGTGGCGTGGCATTCCTGTACTGATCAAAACAGGCTTGTATTATTCGTGAAGGAAAGGCCCGCAGCTTGCGGGCCTTTTTATTTGTCCGGCTTGCTATATGATCCCGATTAACTCTCTATCGGAATGCCAGCTTCCATGACTGAAAACGCCATAACTATTGAACACGTAGCAAAATCCTATAATAACAGGACAGTTCTTGCAGACGTCAGCATGCGCGTAAAACAGGGTGAATATTTCGGCCTGGTCGGAATGAACGGTGCCGGCAAAACGACGTTGATCAAGGGGTTGTTGGATCTGTGTGCAATCGATAAAGGATCTGTTTACTTGTATGACATTCCCCATCGTGACCGCCGTTCGCGGAAACGTGTCACTTATCTGCCGGAAAAATTTACCCCGCCTTATTACCTGACAGGCAGGGATTACATGAAATACATGGCAGAGTTGAACGGCCGATCCTATATCGAGGACGATGTGCTTGAACTGTTCTCGATACTGGAACTCGATATTTCGGCACTTGATAAACCCGTCAGGCAATTCTCCAAGGGAATGGGACAAAAACTGGGCCTGGCCGGCTGTCTTTCCGGTGACCGTGATTTGCTGGTATTTGACGAGCCGATGTCGGGACTGGATCCCGGTGCCCGTGCCTGCCTGAAACGGCACCTCATCGAACTCAAAAGCCGGGGGAGAACCCTCTTTTGCAGCACTCACCTGCTTGAGGATGTCCGCGTACTCTGCGATCGCATGGCCATTCTGCATGAAGGTGAAATCCGCTTTATCGGTTCACCCGCAGAATGTTGTGATACTTTCCAGACAGACGACCTCGAACAGGCCTACCTGGCCTGTACTGCTTCCTGATCCGGCGAGTTAAGCAGTCCCGCCAGGTATTTTTCGGCCTGTTTCTCCACTCCCGGTTCTTTACTGGCGCGTGGACCGGCGACATTCAGGCATTTGATCCGATGATGCTCAATCCATTCGGCAAACGACCTGCTTGCAGGTGGTTTTTCAAGCGAGAGGATGAGCAGCGGTTTGTTGTATTCCCGCGCAACTTCGGCCGTCAATGCCGTACCGCCAGTGAGTGAACCGCGCGTGAGGATCAGGGTCCCGTCGCTGTCACGCACGTTGAGGCGCGTCCTCTCGCTGTAGTCACTGCTGTCAGTTTCATTTAACCGGTAGCGTTCATTAATCATACCGTCCTCGGCACCACGTCCCCGCGGACACCAGCCACCGTGATCGATACCGAGACGAATAGCTGTATTGAGCGCCGCCCGGTCGACACCGGTCTGTCCGCCCGAAACGATTTTCGTGGGAAGCAGAGAGGACTTACCGCGTTGCATGTTTGATCAGTTTGCCGATTGTCAGACCCTGTATAATGATCGAGAACACCACCACACAATACGTTATTGTCAGGATGACCTCGCGTTCCGGAGTGGCGGGGATCGACAGGGCAAGAGCTACGGATATTCCGCCCCGCAATCCTCCCCAGGTCAGGATTTTGATAATGTGGGGACTGAAGTCACGTTGAAAACCGAGTACAAACACCGGCATCGATACACTGATAAATCTGCCCAGAAGCACGATGACTATCGCAAGCATACCGGCTGTAAGTATTTCGGGGTCAAAACTAATTACCAGAACCTCGAGTCCGATCAGCACAAACAATACCGCGTTCAGTATTTCGTCAACCAGTTCCCAGAATGTATCCAGGTGTTCCCTGGTCCTGTCGCTCATGGCCAGCATGCGACCATGATTGCCTATCATAAGACCGGCGACGACAACAGCTATGGGCCCGGAAACGTGCAGTGCCGATGCTGAGGCGTAACCGCCCGTCACCAGCGCGAGCGTCAAGAGGATTTCAACCTGGTAGTTATCAACCCGGCCCAGCATCCAGTAGGTAATAGCGCCGATTACCAGTCCGTAAAGCAGACCGCCGATCGCTTCTTCCAGAAAGAGTAACAAGACGGAACCGGCTGAAATATCCCCCGAGCCGAGTGCGATCCCGGACAACAGGATGAACACCACCACGCCAATACCGTCATTGAAAAGCGATTCCCCGGTGATTTTCATTTCCAGAGATTTGGGTGCGCCGGCGGATCTCAGGATGGCAAGTACGGCGATCGGATCGGTAGGCGATATGAGGGATCCGAACAAGAGGCAGAAGATATACGGGAGGTCAATGCCGATCAGTCCCAGCGTGTACCAGCTTAATGTGCCAATAATAAACGTGGAGATGATCA
>DATIPP010000038.1:0-11273 GCA_035471825.1 Gammaproteobacteria bacterium | reverse complement strand
GACGGTGAAGCTGATTGCGCCGATTGCGATGGAGGACGGTCTGCGATTTGCGATCCGCGAGGGCGGGCGTACTGTCGGAGCCGGTGTGGTCACGAAGGTCATCGAATGAATTTTGTGACAGTAACAAGTAACAAGCTATATGTAACAAGGTTTTTAACGCTGCGCTCTGCGCTGCGATATGTAATTGGCACAGCGATGAATTAACTTGTGACTTATGACTTGTAACTTAAAACTTATAACTTGAGTTAAAAATGGCAGAACAACAGATCATACGTATACGCCTCAAGGCCTTCGATCACAGGCTGATCGATCAGTCCACGCGTGAAATCGTGGAGACCGCACGGCGTACCGGTGCGCAGATCAAGGGTCCAATCCCGCTGCCGACCAAAAAAGAACGTTTCACCGTGTTGATTTCACCGCATGTCAACAAGGACGCACGGGATCAATATGAAATCCGCACGCACAAGCGGTTGCTGGATATAGTCAACCCGACGGACAAGACTGTGGATGCCCTGATGAAACTGGATCTTGCAGCTGGCGTCGATGTCCAGATCAAATTGAATTAATACCGGGAATCAAAACAGGTAACTGAGCCATGACACTTGGGATTGTAGGAAGAAAACGTGGAATGACCCGGGTCTTCAACGAGGAAGGCCAGTCAATCCCGGTTACCGTTATCGAAGCGAGCCCGAATCGTGTGACGCGCCTGACGGACACGGATCGTGAAGGTTACCGCGCCGTCCAGGTGGCCTGGGGCAGCAAAAAACCGGCAAGGGTCAACAAGGCTATGGCCGGTATTTATGCCAGGGCAAACATCGATGCCGCTGAAGGTATTATCGAATATCGCCTGCAGGATAACGAAGGCGAGGAGCTCTCGCCAGGCAGCGAGATCAAGGTGGATATCTTTGAATCCGGACAAAAAGTCGATATTTCCGGAACGACGATCGGGAAGGGTTTTGCCGGCGCCATCAAGCGTCATAACTTCAGCATGGGTGATGCCACGCACGGTAATTCCTTATCACACCGTTCCGCGGGAGCTATCGGCCAGTGCCAGGATCCGGGCAAGGTGTTTAAGGGCAAGAAGATGGCCGGTCACCTGGGTAACGTCGCCTGCACCACCCAGAATCTCGAGGTAGTCCGGGTCGACGGTGAACGCAATCTGATCCTGGTCAAGGGTTCGGTGCCGGGCGCACGCGACGGGCGGGTACTGATCAAGCCGGCAGTCAAGTTTAAAAAGGCCGGGGAATAAACGATGGAACTCAAGTTACATAAAGACGGCAAGAAGACCACTGGCAAGATGAAGGTTGCCGATGCCGTGTTTTCAGCAGAATTTAATGAGCCGTTGATCCACCAGGTCGTGACAGCGTATATGGCCGGTGCCCGTACCGGCACAAAAAAACAGAAAAACCGTGCCGCTGTACGCGGCGGTGGCAGAAAGCCCTTCCGCCAGAAAGGTCTGGGGCGTGCCCGTGCCGGCACAATACGCAGCCCGATCTGGCGTGGCGGCGGCGTGACCTTTGCGGCTAAAAACCGTGATTTTTCGCAGAAGGTTAACCGGAAAATGTACCGTGGCGCAATGCGATCGATCCTGTCGGAGCTCATTCGCCAGGACCGGCTGGTCGTTATCGATGATCTTGCGGTAGCTGATCCAAAGACGAAACCGTTTATTGAAAAGCTCAAGGCGATGAAGCTGGATGAAGTATTGATAGTAACGGACGAAATGTCCGACAACCTGTTTCTCGCCTCGCGTAACGTACCGCGGGTTGATGTCATCGATACAGATGAAATCAATCCTTTCATGCTGATTGGATTCGAGAAGGTGTTAATGACAAAGGGCGCGCTGGAAAAAGTGGAGGCCAGGTTGTCATGAACCGGGAGAACCTGATGAAAATCCTGCTCGAACCGCGTGTAACCGAAAAGAGCACACTGGTTGCCGACAAGTATAACCAGTTCGTATTCAAGGTGGCGAAAGATGCCAATAAAAGCCAGATCAAGCGGGCCGTGGAACTGATGTTCGAGGTCGAGGTGTATTCCGTGCAGGTCAGCAATGTCACCGGAAAGAGAAAAATGTTCAAACAGGAGCCCGGGCGTCGTCCCGGATGGAAGAAAGCCTATGTAAGGCTGAAAGAAGGCTTCGATATCGACTTTATGGGGGCACAATAATTACTGTGATGAATGTATGTCGTTAGTTAAACCGAAACCTACTACCCCCGGCCGTCGTTCCCGGATTAATGTCGTAACACCGGACCTCTACAAGGGGAAACCCTATGAGCCTTTGCTGGAAAAGCAAAGCAAGAGTTCCGGACGTAACAATGCCGGCCGTATCACAGTCAGGCATCGTGGCGGTGGTGCCAAGCAACGTTACCGGTTAATCGATTTCAAGCGTGACAAGGATGATGTTGCCGCGAAAGTTGAACGGATCGAATATGATCCCAACCGGTCGGCACATATCGCGTTGTTACTCTACAGGGATGGTGAGCGTCGTTACATTATTGCACCGAAGGGATTATCCAAGGGTGCCGAGATTATGTCCGGTACCGGTGCGGCAATCAAAACAGGCAACACGCTGCCATTACGGAATATTCCGTTGGGCACCACCGTGCATTGCGTGGAAATGAAACCGGGCAAGGGTGCACAACTCGCCCGCAGTGCCGGTGCCGGCGTACAACTGGTTGCGAAGGAAGGACTGCATTCCACCTTGAGATTGCGTTCCGGTGAAATGCGCAAGGTCCTGTCGGATTGCCGGGCGACAATTGGTGAAGTGGGTAACGATGAACATTCATTACGCGCACTCGGCAAGGCCGGTGCCCGCCGCTGGCGTGGAATCCGGCCAACGGTTCGTGGTGTTGCCATGAACCCTGTGGATCATCCCCATGGTGGTGGCGAGGGACGTACCTCCGGTGGACGTCATCCCTGTACACCCTGGGGCCAGCCGACGAAGGGTTACAAGACACGCAAGAACAAGCGTTCAAACAATGCCATTGTTCGCAGACGCAGGAAATAAGCGAGGAAGATTGTGCCACGTTCGATTAAAAAAGGTCCGTTTGTCGATCACCATCTGTTGAAAAAGGTGGAGATTGCGAAAGAGAAAAACGACAAGCGCCCGATCAAGACCTGGTCGCGGCGTTCGGTTGTATTGCCAGAAATGGTCGGTCTGACAATTGGCGTGCATAACGGAAAGGATCATATGCCGATCTTTATTACTGAAAACATGGTTGGTCACAAGCTGGGTGAATTTGCACTGACGCGCACTTTCCGTGGACATTCAGCAGACAGGAAGGCAACGACAAAATGACAACATCAGCCACGTTAAAATTCAGTCGGTTGTCACCGCAGAAAATCCGCCTGGTGGCTGATCAGGTGCGCGGCCTGCCTGTTGATCGTGCATTGAACATTCTTGCGTTCAGCAACAAGAAGGGCGCGACAATTGTCAAGAAACTGCTGGAGTCAGCCATTGCCAATGCGGAACATAATGACGGTGCGGACATAGATATCCTGAAGATCCAGTCGATCTGTGTTGACCAGGGACCGGCCATGAAGCGTTTACGTGCCAGGGCACGTGGCCGCGCCGACAGAATCCTGAAAAGAACCAGCCATGTGACCATCACCGTGGCAGAGACTGAATAGCGAGAGACCCATGGGACAAAAAGTACATCCAACAGGTATCCGGCTCGGTATCATCAAGGACTGGACTTCCAAGTGGTATGCCGGATCGAAGGAATATGCCAATTATCTGCATACCGATTTGCAGGTACGGGACTACCTTCGGCAGAAACTGGCCAATGCTTCCGTCAGTCGGATACAGATTGAACGCCCCGCCAATAATGCGCGCGTGATCATACACACGGCGAGACCCGGTATCGTGATTGGTAAAAAGGGCGAGGATATTGAACGCCTGCGGGTCGAGATATCGAAAATGATGGGCGTGCCTGCCCAGGTGAGTGTCGAGGAAATCCGCAAACCGGAAATGGACGCCTACCTGGTTGCAGAAAGCGTGGCCCAGCAAATAGAACGTCGGATCATGTTCCGCCGTGCCATGAAACGTGCTGTGACCAATACCATGCGGCTCGGTGCCGAGGGCATCAAAATTAATGTCAGCGGGCGCCTGAACGGGGCGGAAATAGCGCGGTCAGAGTGGTACCGCGAGGGACGTGTACCGCTACACACGCTGCGTGCCGATATCGATTATGGTCTTGCGGAAGCGCGGACCACATATGGCGTGATAGGTATCAAGGTATGGATCTTCAAGGGTGAAATACTGGGTCTTGAAGATACCAGCGATGAAGAGACGGCCGGCTCCGAAGCGGCTGCAAGCTAAAGGAATTGACAGGACAGTAACGTGTTACAACCGAAGAAAACAAAATTTAGAAAACAAAGCAAGGGCCGTAACCGCGGTTATGCCAAGGCTGCCACAAAGGTCAGTTTTGGTGAATACGGTCTCAAGGCAACGTCACGAGGGCGCATTACGGCACGCCAGATCGAGGCGGCACGCCGCGCCATCTCACGCAAGGTAAAACGCGGCGGCAAGGTCTGGATCAGGATTTTCCCGGACAAGCCGGTGACAAAGAAACCACTGGAAGTGCGACAGGGCAAGGGCAAGGGTAATGTCGAATACTGGGTTGCACAGATTCAGCCCGGCAGGATGCTTTACGAAATCGAGGGCATCCCGGAAGAACTGGCACGTGATGCGATGCGTCTTGCCGCGGCAAAACTGCCCGTTAAAACCATGTTTGTAAACAGGACAATGATGTAATGAATGCCGGGGAATTGAGACAAAAAAAGCCGGAAGAACTCGATTCACTCCTGCTCGAGTTATTACGTGAGCAATTTAACCTGCGCATGCAGAAGGGTTCCGGCCAGTTAAGCAAGCCCAGTGAAATGAAGCGGGTACGGCGGGATATTGCCAGAGTGAAAACGGTATTGACGGAAATGACGGCGGATACGAAGAAATGAGTGATGAGAATAGCCAAGCCAAGACACTGACAGGTTATGTTGTCAGTAACAAGATGGACAAGGGTATTACTGTCCAGATCAAGCGTACCGTCAAACATCCGCTTTACGAGAAATACATCCGGCGTAGCTCCAAGTTGATGGCGCACGATGAAAACAATGAGTGTAACGAAGGTGATCTTGTAATTATCGAGTCAACACGGCCAATTTCAAAGCACAAGGCATGGCGGTTGCAAAAGATTGTCACCAGGGCCCCCGAAGTCCAGGAAAGGAGTTAGCAGACGTGATTCAGATGCAGACATTACTGGATGCCGCCGATAATAGCGGTGCGCGACGATTGATTTGCGTAAAGGTCCTTGGTGGCTCGAAACGGCGCTATGCGAACGTGGGTGATGTAATCAAGGTCAGCGTCAGGGAAGCAATACCCAGGGGCAAGGTGAAAAAAGGTGAAGTCTACAAGGCGGTTGTCGTACGTACACGCAAGGGGGTCAGGCGTGCTGACGGATCATTGATCCGTTTCGACAGCAATGCCGCCGTTTTACTGAATAACCAGTTGCAACCTATCGGTACACGTATATTCGGGCCGGTCACTCGTGAACTGAGAAGTGCTGAATTTATGAAAATCGTATCACTTGCCCCCGAAGTTCTGTGAAACATAAGTAAATAGTTGAAACTGGAAAGTTAAGTAACGTGAACAAGATCAGAAAAGGCGATGAAGTAATTATGCTTGCTGGCAAAGACAAGGGCAAGCGCGGCGTCGTCGTGAGCGTCCTCCATGACGAGGATAAGGTAATCGTTGAAAACGTTAACATGGCCAAACGCCATACGAAGGGTAACCCTATGCAGGGTGTTCCCGGCGGTATCGTCGAGAAGGAAATGCCGGTGGATGTCTCCAACGTGGCAATCTGGAACCCGGTTACTGAAAAAGCGGATCGTGTCGGTTTCAGGACATTGAAGGACGGAAAGAAAGTCCGTTATTTCAAATCCAATGATGAAGTTGTGGATGTATAACACAGCCACAAGTTATTAAGTTACAAGATAAAAGTTAAATGAGCAGATTACAGGAATATTACCGCGACACAATTGTCAAGCAACTGACTGACCAGTTTGGTTACAAGACAGTCATGCAAGTGCCCCGGATTGAGAAAATCACCCTTAACATGGGTCTGGGGGAAGCTGTTGCTGACAAGAAGGTGATTGAGCATGCGGTCGAGGACATGAGTAAAATCAGCGGCCAGAAACCACTGGTGACTGTCGCTAGGAAATCTGTAGCCAATTTCAAGGTCCGCGATGGCTGGCCGATTGGCTGCAAGGTTACGCTGCGGCGGGATCGCATGTATGAATTTCTGGATCGACTCATCAGTATCGCTATTCCCAGAATCCGGGACTTCCGCGGCTTCAGTCCGCGTTCATTCGACGGCCGTGGAAATTACAGTATCGGTGTCAGGGAACAGATAATTTTTCCTGAAATCGAATATGACAAGATTGATGCATTGCGTGGTATGGATATCACCATCACAACCTCGGCACAGACTGATGATGAAGCCCGCGCATTGTTAACGGCATTCAAATTTCCATTACGTAGCTAGGAGCCGATCACTATGGCAAAAAGTTCTATGGTCAACCGCGAGATCAAGCGCACCAAACTGGTGAAGAAATACGCCGCCAAGCGGGCGAAACTCAAGGCCACCATCTCCAACATGTCGCTGAGCGAGGAAGAGCGTAGTGTGGCCCGTGAAAAACTGAACAAGTTACCGCGTAACTCCAGTCCGATTCGGTTGCGCAACCGTTGTAACCTGACGGGACGTCCGCACGGATATTACCGCAAATTCGGGCTGGCCAGGAACAAGCTGCGCGAGGCAGCGATGCGCGGTGATGTCCCCGGCCTGGTGAAGGCGAGTTGGTAAGAGACAGTTACAAGTTAAAAGTCACAAATTAAAAGGTAAAGGTTGAGAGAGTTAATTAAATGAGCATGCAAGACCCGATATCGGACATGATTTGCCGGATCCGGAATGCACAAGAGCGTTCCAGGGCAGAGGTAAGCATGCCTCACTCGAAACTCAAGGCGGGAATAGCCGAAATCCTCAAGCAGGAGGGTTACATTCTTGATTGCCGGACAGAAGAGGACGAAAACAAGAAGACTCTGGTGATTGAACTGAAATATTTCGAGGGCAAACCCGTTATAGAGCTCCTTGAACGGGTCAGCAAACCCAGCGTACGCCGGTACAAATCAAAGGATGAGTTGCCGAAGGTTATCGGTGGACTCGGTGCCGCCATCGTTTCGACTTCCCGCGGTGTGATGACGGACAAAAGCGCCCGTGCCCAGGGAATCGGGGGTGAAGTGCTGTGCATTGTAGCCTGATGGTGGATAACAGATGTCGAGAATAGCCAAATTTCCAATAACGATACCGGCCGGTGTTGAAGTCAACATCAGCGGTAACAATGTAAAAGTGAAAGGCAGCAAGGGTGAAATGGCCCATGATGCACATCCGCTGGTGTCGGTGATGCAAGAAGGCAATGAAATAAGGTTCGCGGCAAAGAATAATTCCAAGTTTGCACGTGCCCTTTCCGGAACTACCCGGGCGTTGATCCAGAATATTGTCACAGGCGTCAGTGAGGGTTTCGAGATTAAACTGGAAATCATTGGTGTTGGTTACCGCGCACAGGTGCAGGGCAAGGTCCTGAACCTGACGCTTGGTTTTTCACACCCGGTCAACTTCGATATCCCGGAAGGAATAACGATTGAAACGCCAACCCAGACAGAAGTCGTGGTGAAGGGAGTTGACAAGCAGTTGGTCGGACAGGTTGCCGCGAATATCCGTGCCTATCGACCACCGGAACCCTATAAGGGCAAGGGCGTGAAATACATTGACGAGAGGATTATTCGCAAGGAAGCCAAGAAGGCCTGATTGAGATTATGAACAAGAAAACTGCAAGAATCCGCCGGGCACAAAAGGCCCGTAACCGCATCCGGCAAAACGGTGTTAACCGTTTGTGCGTGTATAAAACGCCCAGGCATATCTACGCACAGATATTCAAGCCGAACGGTGCCGAGGTTTTGACCAGTGCCTCAACACTGGATAAAGAAATCAAGCAGCAGATCAAATACAGCGGAAATGTTGAGGCTGCAACAGTCGTTGGCCGTATCCTGGCGGAACGGGCCAAAAAGGCCGGGATAACCCGCGTGGCTTTTGATCGTTCCGGTTTCAAATATCACGGTCGCATCAAGGCACTGGCCGATGCCGCGCGTGAAAACGGTATGGAATTATAGAGGTACAACAACTATGGCGGTGACTGATTCAATTACGGGTAATGAAGAATTGCTGGAAAAGCTGGTCGCGGTAAACCGGGTCGCCAAGGTCGTCAAGGGCGGCCGCCAGTTCGGTTTTGCGGCGCTTACCGTGGTCGGCGACGGCAATGGCAAGGTCGGGTTCGGCCGCGGCAAGGCGCGTGAAGTGCCGGTCGCCATTCAAAAGGCGATGGAAGATGCCCGGCGTAACATGATCAGCGTGCCGCTGAATGAAGGCACCCTGCATTATGCAGTTCGCGCAGAACACGGTGCCGCCAATATCTATATGCAACCGGCATCGGAAGGTACCGGTATTATCGCCGGTGGTCCCATGCGTGCTGTGTTCGAGGTGGTCGGAGTACACAACGTGCTGGCCAAATCCAACGGTTCCACCAATCCGATTAATGTCGTGCGCGCCACAATCAAGGGCCTGCAGTCCATATCCTCGCCGGAGCGGATTGCGGCCAAGCGGGGCAAGACCGTTGAGGAAGTAACAGGTTAGTCATGGCGAAACAGAACAAACAGATCAGGATCACATTGAAACGCAGTGTTAACCGGCGTACCGCGAAACACAAGGCCTGTGTGGCAGGACTTGGTTTGCGACGTATCGGTCACACCGTCACTGTCAATGACACTCCTGAAATTCGCGGCATGATCAGAAAGGTTGATTATTTATTATCTGTTGAGGATGCATGAGATGCGACTGAATACGATAAAACCCGCTGGAGGGGCAAAGAGGCCGCGCAAAAGACCGGGTCGTGGTATCGGTTCCGGTATCGGCAAGACCGCCGGTCGCGGACACAAGGGCCAGAAGTCACGCTCAGGTGGATTCCATAAAGTGGGCTTTGAAGGCGGCCAGATGCCGTTGCAACGCCGCTTGCCCAAGATCGGTTTCCGCTCCCGCAAGGCGGCCAAAACCGACGAAGTGCGTTTACACGAACTCGCCGGTATGGATACGGATACGATCGATCTCGCGGCATTGAAAGCTGCCAACCTGGTGTCCCGGAATACCAGCCGGGCCAAGGTCATCGTTTCCGGGAAACTTGAGAAGGCCATAACACTCAAGGGTATTGGAACAACCAAGGGCGCCCGTGCAGCCATCGAGGCCGCGGGCGGAAAGGTGATTGAGGAATAATGTCAGTAGCCAGCCCAGCAATTCCAGGCGGACTCGCCGGACTCGGTAAACTGAAGGAACTGCGACAACGTTTGCTGTTCGTTCTGGGTGCCCTGTTTGTTTTCAGAATATGCACGCATATTCCGGTGCCCGGGATCGATCCGGAAGCACTGGCACGCATGTTTGACCAGCAAAGCGGCACCATACTCGACATGTTTAACATGTTCTCCGGTGGGGCGTTGAGCCGTTTGTCCGTGGTGGCGCTGGGTATTATGCCGTATATTTCAGCTTCCATTATCATGCAGTTGCTGTCGTTTATTGACCCGAGACTGAAGCAACTGCGCAAGGAAGGCGAAATAGGCCGGCGCAAGATTACCCAGTACACGCGTTACGGCACAGTGATACTTGCAACGTTTCAGGCTATCGGCGTTGCCATCGCACTTGAAGGACAGAACGTGGTAATGAATCCCGGCCTGAGTTTCAGGCTGACGGCCGTTGTATCACTGGTCACTGGCACCATGTTCCTGATGTGGCTTGGCGAACAGATCACCGAACGGGGTGTTGGCAACGGCATTTCGTTGATCATTTTTGCCGGTATTGTTGCCGGCCTGCCCGCCGCTGTCGGCGGCACGCTGGAATTGTCACGTACCGGCGAGATGCATTTACTGGCCGTCATCGGCCTGTTTGCGCTGGCAATTGTTGTTACCGGTTTTGTCGTGTTTGTTGAACGCGGTCAGAGGCGGATTACCGTCAACTATGCCAAGCGTCAGATTGGACGAAAAATGTATGCCGGACAGTCGAGTCATCTGCCATTGAAACTGAATATGTCCGGCGTGATACCGCCGATATTCGCATCCAGTATCATACTATTTCCGGCGACACTCGCCGGCTGGTTCGGGCAGGGAAAAGGTATGCGCTGGTTGCAGGATGTCTCCAATATGATGTCACCCGGACAACCGATATATGTATTAATGTATGCGGCGTTTATTATTTTCTTCTGTTTTTTCTATACGGCGATTGTATTCGATCCCAGGGAGACAGCCGATAACCTGAAGAAATCCGGCGCTTTCGTACCCGGCATGCGTCCGGGGGAGCAAACCGCCCAGTACCTGGACAGTGTATTGACAAGGCTCACAATGGCTGGCGCCATTTATATAACCTTTGTGTGCCTGTTGCCCGAGTTTCTCATTTTGAGATTTAATGTGCCGTTTTATTTCGGCGGAACATCTTTGCTGATTATTGTAGTGGTTGTGATGGATTTTATTTCCCAGGTGCAGGCACACTTGATGTCGCACCAGTATGACGGTCTTTTGAAGAAGGCCAACCTGAAAGGCCGGGGACGGCGCTAATCAGCGCTGAAATAACCGATTGGAGAATTAATATGAAAGTCAGAGCATCCGTAAAAAAGATATGCCGGCATTGCCGCATAATCCGCCGCCGCGGTGCGGTACGTGTAATATGTTCTGATCCCCGGCACAAACAACGCCAGGGTTGAACCGGTAATTGATGGAGAACAACGATGGCCCGAATAGCAGGCGTCAATATACCCGATAACAAGCATATCAATATCGCATTGACTTATATCTATGGTATAGGTCATACCCGCTCGTTGCAGATATGCGAGAAGGCCGGATTACAGCCGCAGACTCGAGTCAGTGAGCTGAATGAAGAAGCGCTCGACAAGCTCCGCAATGTCGTCGGTGAGTATGGACTGGAAGGTGATCTCCGCCGGGAAGTATCAATGAATATAAAGCGATTGCTGGACCTGGGTTGTTACCGTGGCATTCGCCATCGTCGTGGATTGCCGTTGCGGGGACAACGTACCCGGACCAACGCGCGCACCCGCAAGGGACCTCGTCGGCCAATCAAAAGGTAAGGATTTCAACAGGAACAAGAAATGGCAAAAGTAGCTGCAAGCCG
>DATIPP010000037.1:0-5259 GCA_035471825.1 Gammaproteobacteria bacterium | reverse complement strand
GATACTGCATTCATTGTCTGTCCTTGACCCCGGTCAAGTAAGACATACCGAATATTAACTTTTCGTCATACAGACAAACGCCGTTTGACGGGAATAAAAAAAGAAAGTCATCCCGACCGAGGATAGCGAGCGGAGAGATCTCATAAGTTACCTCGATTTCACTCGGGATGACAGATATCGGATCTCTCGCGAGTCTACCCTGAGCGTAGTCAAAGGCTACGAAATGACAGGTCAAGGGTAAAAAGCAATAATTATGAAAACACTAGTAGCTAATAGCTAATGGCTTGTAACTGTTTTTATACATTCAGCCTTTGAACTCTGAACTTTAAACTTTCAACAGCTTTTACATTAAATACGCATAACAATCATAAAAGCTAAACAAAAAAACGGCGGACTTGCGTCCGCCGTTTCAGACCTCCGTGTCAGGGGGAGATACTACTTCCTCATCAAGCAGCCTTTCTGGACTGCAACCATTTCTCGAGGTGCTCTGCGCCGCCAATGTGTTCACCGTTAATGAACACCTGCGGATAGGTAGTCGCGTTGGCGATAGCGCGCAGACTGTGGTCGGTGTAGTCCCTGTTTAGTTCCAGCTCCTCGAAATCGATGCCGGCGTCGTGCAACAGGCCCTTGGCCCTGGCGCAAAAGACGCAACCCTTGCGGGTAAAAACGGTAACGTCCAGCGGCTTGACGGCATTCGGCGCTATGTAGTCGAGCATGGTGTCCGCGTCGGAAACCTCGAATGGGTCGCCCGGCTTTTCCGGCTCGATAAACATCTTCTCGACGACGCCGTCTTTCACCAGCATGGAATAACGCCAGGAACGCTTGCCGAAACCGAGGTCATTCTTGCTGACCAGCATACCCATTCCCTCGGTGAATTCACCGTTTCCGTCCGGGATAAAGGTAATGTTGTCGGCATTCTGGGTTTCCTTCCATTCGTTCATCACGAAGGCGTCGTTCACCGAGATACAGATGATCTCGTCAACGCCGTGCTGCTTCAGCACCGGTGCCAGCTGGTTATAACGCGGCACGTGTGAAGATGAACAGGTCGGGGTAAAGGCGCCCGGCAGTGAGAAAACCACCACGGTCTTGTCCTTGAACAGGTCGTTGCTTTTTACTTCGACCCAATCATGCTCGACTCGTGTGCGGAAAGTCACTTCCGGTATACGCTGTCCTTCTTTGTTTTCAAACGACATAATTAACTATCTCCTTGGTGTAATAAAAGTTTCAGGTTTAAAGTTTAAAGTTAAAAAAACGTTTCTGGTTTGAAGTTTAACGATCAACATCAAACCTCAAACCTAAAACGTTATTCATTCATCGTTTTCATCGATCATGCTGCGAAGCATCCAGGCGTTTTTCTCATGGACCTGCATGCGTTGCGTCAGTAAATCAACCGTCGGTTCGTCACCGGCCCGCTCGGCGGCCGGAAAGGCATTGCGCGCGGTACGGACAACCGTTTCCTGGCCAATGACCAGTTGCCTGATCATTTCTTTGGCAGCGGGTACGTCGGTCTCTTCCTCGATCTCGGTCAGCTCGGAAAAGGCCTTGTACGAACCGGGGGCATGTATCCCCAGTGCACGGATACGTTCCGCGATCTCGTCAACGGCCGCGGCCAGCTCGGTATATTGCTCCTCGAACATCAGGTGCAGGGCGTTGAACATCGGCCCGGTCACGTTCCAGTGGTAATTATGAGTCTTCAGGTACAGGGTGTAACTGTCCGCCAGAACGCGCGACAAACCATCGGCGATAGCATGCCTGTCATCTACTGATATTCCGATATTGATGCTCATAGTCTCCGGCTCCTTGAATTGATGGGTGAATAATAGGGATTTAACTACTATAATTAAAATGAATTAATACTATTAATATGATATAAAAAAACTATGATATATTACTTCGTTATTACGGCTGCCTGACATGCGCAATCTTCCCAGCACCCGCCAGTTACAGTATTTCGTGGCCCTGGCCGAACACCGCCACTTCGGCCGGGCGGCGAAGGCCTGTTTCGTCTCACAACCGGCCTTCAGCGTGGCCATCCGGGAGCTGGAAGAACTGCTGGGCGTGCAACTGGTTGACCGCACCCGGAAAAACGTCACCATCACAAGTATAGGCCAGGACATTGCCGTGCAGGCCAAGCTGGTACTGCGCGACCTGGAAGGGCTGATGGATATCGCCGAGCACCAGCAGGAACCGCTGGCCGGCAAGTTGAGGCTGGGCGTTATCCCGACCATCGCGCCGTTCCTGCTGCCGCGGCTGATGCCGAAACTGCGAAAGCAATTCCCGAAACTGCAACTCATTTTATATGAAGACCAGACGCAACGGATCTACGAGCGGCTCATGGACGGCAAGCTGGACCTGATCCTGATCGCCCTGCCGTACGACATGAAAAACGTCGAGACCATGACCCTGTTTCGCGATCATTTTTACCTTGCCTGCCGCAAGGACACTAATCTGATTGACCCGGAAGAATACAGCATCAACCAGGTGCCGTCGGAGAGCGTCCTGTTACTCGAGGACGGCCACTGCCTGCGTGACCACGCCCTGGCCGCCTGCCGGATACGCAACCTGAACAAGGTGAGTAACGTCACCGCCAACAGCCTGTTGACCCTGATCCAGATGGTGGACGCGGACCTCGGCGTGACCTTCCTGCCGGAACTGGCCATCAACTCCGGCATGCTCAAAAACACCCGTTTAAAGACCTGGCCGCTGAAAAGCGGCAGCTACCGGGAGATTGGCCTGGTCTGGCGCAAGGGCAGCCAGCGCAAAGAGGAATTCAGGCAACTGGGCGAGTTCATCGCTGAAAACAAATAGTACTGAGTACTGACTGAGGTTCCAGTGACTAATAGCTTATGGCTTATAGCTGTTTTATCCAGATACCAGATACGTATGTTTTGTCCTCCGTCCTTTTCCTTGTCACTCGACCGAGCGTAGCGAGCAAAGAGATCTTATGAGATTCCCCGGTTTCACTCGGGATGACAACTCGGCCCGGCGTAAAAACGCTGATTAATTTAAAAACATTGACTTTCATCACGTTTGCGTATGCCGATTACCGGCCATAATTGATATACTTCCCGCAAAATAAAAAGGAATTTGCTCCGTGAAGTTCCTCTTCGCCATCATCGGGCTGTACCTTGGGGCCGTCACCGACCAATGGCCCGGTGCCGTATTCGGATTCTTTATCGGCATCCTCGCCGGAACGCTCATCCAGTACCGCAAGCGCATCCAGGACCTGGAAAACCGCGTCCGGCAGATACAGGGCAGACTCGGTGGCGAAGTCGAAGTGGTCGAGCCGGAACCGGCCGCTCCCGTGGTAGAGGAATCGGTGGAAGAAGAAGTAGAAGAGGAAGACATCACCCTGGTGCCGCCTGACGACACGGGCGGGCGGGGCTGGACCACCGAACAACCACGGGAACCGGAACCCGAAACACCACCGGGAGAACCTCCCAAAGAAGAACCGGCGGAAACGGGACTGGCCGGCCTCGCCCGGAAAGACGATCCGGTCACGGCCTGGATAAAATCCTTTTTCACTTCCGGCAATGTCGTCGTCAGGGTCGGTATTATCATCCTGTTTTTCGGCGTGGCTTTTCTCGTCAAGTACGCCGCCGAGAAAGGCGTGTTCCCGATCGAGTTGCGGCTTGCGGCGGTCGCCGCCGGCGGCATCGCGCTTTTGATTACCGGCTGGCGCTTGCGGCATAAAAAAGCAAACTATGCCCTGGTCCTGCAGGGCGGCGCCGTCGGTATCCTGTATCTCACTGTCTTCGCCGCGGCCAAGCATTACGATGTCCTGCCGCTCGGTCTTGCCTTTTTCGTCATGTTCGTGCTGGTGGTGTTCTCCTGCGCACTGGCGGTGATCCAGGATTCCCGTGCACTCGCGACCTTTGCCACCGCGGGCGGTTTCCTGGCGCCGGTACTCGTTTCCACCGGCAGCGGCAACCACGTTGCCTTGTTCAGTTACTATGCCCTGTTGAATGTCGGCATCCTCGGCATTGCCTGGTTCAAGGCCTGGCGGATGCTCAACTGGGTCGGCTTCGTGTTTACCTTCGTCATCGCCTCGCTCTGGGGTTACGAGAATTACCAGCCGCAGCATTTCAATACCACCGAGCCGTTCCTGGTCCTGTTCTTTCTGTTCTACGTCGCCATCGCCATCCTGTTCGCGCACCGGCAACCACCACATCTGAAAGGTGTTGTCGACGGCACGCTGGTATTCGGCACGCCGTTGATCGGATTCGCCCTGCAAAGCCAGTTGATCGAGGACTATGCCTTCGGCGAGGCCTACTCGGCACTGGCCATGGCGGCACTCTACGCGGTGCTTGCCCGCGTCCTTCACGATAAAAAGATCGCGGGCATGCGTTTATTAACGGAATCTTTCCTGGCACTCGCGGTGATCTTCGTCAGCCTGGCCGTGCCCCTGGCACTGGACGGCCGCTGGACGGCTGCGGCCTGGTCCGTGGAAGGCGCCGGGATCGTCTGGATCGGGATCCGGCAACACCGGTTGCTGGCACGGTTGTTCGGCATGTTGTTGCAGGTCGGTGCCGCGATGGCATTTTTCACGGTCATCGATCATCCACACTCCGATCTGCCGGTATTCAACAGTGCGTATATCGGTTGCGCGTTGATCAGTATCGCCGGTCTCTTTACCGGCCTGCAGTATTACCGCCACCGGTTGCAAATGCGCGAGGCCGAGCGTGAACTGCATTTACTGTTTCTCATCTGGGGATCGCTCTGGTGGTTCGGTGCCGGGCTGATGGAGATCGATTACCATGTGGCCATCACCTATGAAATGAACGCCATACTGTTCTTTGTCGCCGTAAGCCTGCTGGTGATGACCTTCACCGCGTACTGCGTCTACTGGCCAACGGCGGAAAAGATCTCGCTGTTTTTACTGCCGGTGATGACCGCCATCGGGCTCATGTCCTATGCCGACGCGCCGTACATGAATCCCTTCATGAACCTCGGCTGGATAAGCTGGATCACGGCATTCGCGGTGCAGTTCCTGTTCCTGTTTCGATCCGGGAAAACCTGGGACAAGTCGATCATGGAATTCTGGCATGCGTGGACGTTATGGCTGTATGTTTTCATGGGCACCTGGATCATCGCCCAGGCGCTCACGCAATACGTTTCCGGTATGCAGAACTGGAACAACGTGCTCTGGGGCGCCATACCGGCCATCGCCGTGTTCAAGCTGATCTATCTCCGCGACCGGTTGCACTGGCCGGTGCAACGCTTCCCGGTGCAATACCTCGCCATCGGCATTTTCCCGAT
>DATIPP010000036.1:0-13579 GCA_035471825.1 Gammaproteobacteria bacterium | reverse complement strand
ACCGATATCGAAACCGCCTACAATGGCGGAAATAATGAATCTGATGGATTTACCGTCGCTCCCTATGCCGCCTACCTGTTCAATGATACTTTCAGTGCGGATGTTACCTTTGGTTATACCAGCCTCGATTATGACACTGATCGAATTGACAACGTCAGTGGGGGAACGATTACCGGTGATTTTGATTCTGATCGCCTGTTCACCGCCGTCAATCTCAATGCAATTCGCTCATTTAATCAACTGGTAATCGCCGGTAGAGTGGGTTTACTTTATACGGAAGAAGAACAGGACGGATATTCCGAGGCCGGACCCAATACTGCCCGAACGATCGGGGAACGTAATCTCGATCTGTTTCAATTCGTGGGCGGTATCGATGTCGCCTACAGCGCCGGGATGGTCGAGCCGTTTGTATCGCTGCATTATTTCAATGATCTCAGCCGCGACAACGGGGAGGACGCCGGTGGATTGCCCGGCAGTGTCGGCGCCACGCAACCGGACGATGATGACGAATTCCAGGTGGGTGGCGGAGTTCGCTACTTCGGAAATAACTTCAGTGGTTCCCTGGAAGGGTATACAGTGTTGGGCAGGGATAAATTCGACGCTACTACCTTTATGCTGACGTTCCGGCTTGACCTGTAACCCGACCATTAGATCGATAACCGGCAGACTATCACTCCTTCTCGAGTGGTTTGTCCGGCAAGTATCCGGGAGTTGCCTTCACTTATCCGGGCTTTCGTAGTGAATGGCCGTAATAATAAGGCGTTTTTTTTCCGCAGCAGTTGAAACGGTCACCTCATCATTGATTGCCTTCCCCAGCAGTGATTTTCCCATGGGAGAGTCAACACTGATGTAGTATTTCCCGCTGTCTATTTCGTCTGCGCCGACTATCCGATAGGTATGTTCCTCCCCGGATTCATCCTCTATGCTAACCCAGGCACCGAAATAAATCCTTCCGGTATCGCCGACCCGGTTCACCACCTTCAAACGCGGCATGCGTTGCTGCAGGTATTTCAAGCGTGCATCAATGCCACGCAGTTCCTTCTTGCGGTAGATATACTCGGCATTCTCCGAGCGGTCGCCTTCGGCCGCTGCCGCTGACAATGCACGGGTCACTTCCGTTCTCCGTTTCCAGAGATCCTCCAGCTCCGCCTCGAGGGACCGGTATCCCCCGGGAGTGATATACGGCGATGATTTCGGTGACGGCGGTCGCCAGCGGCCCATATGCACTACCGGGTTAATCAGACATGGTTGCCTGTTTCAAATCAAGAGGGTTATCCGGATGTATGCCCTCCCGGAAAGGTTTCAGCCTGTCGATGTGTGTTATCTGGTATACCTTTCCGATCCAGTTATTGATGACGGCTTCGGCGCTGTCATGCCAGGTATTATCGAGCGTCGGCACAAGCAGGTCCTCGGGAAACACCGGTGCGGTCTCGCCCGCTTTCAGGGCTGCATCGACATATTCCTGGTATTCCTCGAGTATGGCCGAGGACTGCAATGACAGGTAGTTTTCCGGCAGGGGCGGATATTCCCTGCTCTCCCTGTAGATATAGCGGCCCACTTCCCGCTTGTATTCCTTGAGGAGACTGATGGAATCATATTCGGGATGTCCCTGGAAAAAGACCAGCCTGAAACCGTCCTCGCTCGTCGCCAGGTGCACACCCGCCTCGCTGCTTTCGACCAGGATTTTCAGTCCGGCCGCTTCAAACTGCTGCCTCGAAATTTCATTAAAACGTGAATGGGGCACATTAAAGCGGGTATTCACACCGGCAATCAATGGATGGACCTGATCGCAGACCCGGTGGGAATAGACCCCCCAGCGCTTTGCCGGCAAGGGCGAGCGTTTCTGCCCGTAACGGAACTGCAATACGGCATGCGTGGCGAGACAGGAACACAACGTAGATGTCACATTCTCATATGCCCAGTTTATGATCTCGATGAGTGGATCCCAGAATGTTTGCTCGGAGAGTTCCGGGCCGGTGACGTTGGCACCGGTAATAATCAGCGCATCCAGCCCTTCCGCCTTGACCTGATCAAAACTTTTGTAATAGCGGTCGATATGCGCCTGACCCTCGGGGTTCCTCGTTAATTCCCTCAGCGAGAAAGGGTGCATATAGAATTGCGCGATCTGGTTGCTTTCGCCGACCAGGCGGAAAAACTGCCTTTCGGTGGCTTCCAGTGCGGCGTCCGGCATCATGTTCAACAGGCCGATATGCAATTCCCGGATATCCTGGTGCAGCGCGTGATCGCGATCGAGCACGATTTCACCCTCATCCCTCAGGCGGGTAAAGCTTGGCAATTTTGTATTGGCAACCAGTGGCATATTTCCCTGATCCTGTTCTCAACCGGCCTTATCAAGCACGTTTTCTATCAACTGTATAAACCCCTGTTCGGTTTGCACGCCGGCAATATCCCGGGTGCTGACGGTATAACCATATTCTGCGGCGATTTCATCATAGCGGGGTATCCGGGAATAAAATAAACGCGGAAACACCCAGCGGGCAAAGTCGTTCGGCTCGATCAGGGCAACATATTGCAGGTTCTTTTCCTGCATGTAGATGGCAAGTTGCTCATCCAGGAAAGCCTCCCGGTAGTACAAGGGCTTGGGAACCTCTTCAGCGCGTTTAATCAATTCCTTTTCGTCTTCTTCCGATGCCTTGATATAAAGTATGAGAGTATTCTCCGCCAGCACGTTCATTACTTCCTCATCGTCCAGCTCGCAAAGGCTTCCACCCGCGTCATTGACAAAGTGATCGTAGCCGTAGATTGAGTGCGCCTTTTCGATAAACTCGGGTACATCCTTCATTGTCGCGATTTCCGCCTGTCGATGCAGTTCGTGCCGCTGTTTGAATTCAGTCAGTGCAAGGCCGCCTCTTTCGGGATTACCGAGCTTCCCGAGAAACGCGGATACCGGGGCCAGGTTGTCGACAGTGATGTTATTATTGATATGTATGGAATCCGACCGCAGCAGGTCCTGCACCATGGGAACCCCCATCAATTCCGTCTTGATGTGATCCAGTATCGCCTCGTCCAGGTATCTCGTGCCGATGCGGTAATCACCGGAATAATGAAACCAGTGGTTTTTGCGTAAAAGACAGGCGAGACGAGTTTTCCCTACGCCGGACATGCCCAGCAGGGTGATGGATTTCCGCTTCCAGTCTCTGAACTCCCGCGCACTCAATTTCACGGTATTCCCCGGTCAGTTAATACATTCAAAGGGCGCATTATAGTGACATCATCTCGCTCCGCAATTGAACCTGTAAATCTCTTTCACATTACGCTGGAAATAAAAAACCCGGCGCCATGACAGCAGCCGGGTTTTTCTGATATCTGCAATCTGCAAATATTACTTGGCAGCTGCCTCCCTGTCGTTGAACTGGGCCTCTTCCGTCGAACCATCGAGGGCGCGGACGGAGGAAACACCACCCTGAATGACCGTAGTGACCTCGTCGAAGTAACCGGCACCCACTTCCTGCTGGTGACTGGAGAACGTGTAACCGCGGTCCCTGGCGGCGAATTCCTTCTCCTGGACCATTTCCACGTACGCGGTCATGCCTTTTTCCACGTACTCATAGGTCAGATCAAACATGTTGTACCACATGTTATGAATACCGGCGAGGGTGATAAACTGGTATTTGTAACCCATGGCACCCAGTTCTTTCTGGAACCTTGCAATATCCGCATCACTCAGGTTTTTCTTCCAGTTGAATGACGGTGAACAGTTATAAGCCAGCAACTGTTCCGGAAACTCCTTCCTGATGGCCTCGGCGAACCGCTTCGCTTCATCAAGATCCGGTACGGCCGTCTCACACCAGATCAGGTCTGCATAAGGCGCGTAGGACAGGCCGCGATCAATCGCCTGGTCCAGACCGGCCTTGGTCATGAAGAACCCTTCCGCGGACCGTTCGCCGGTAATGAATTTTTTGTCGCGCTCGTCCGAATCGGACGTCAGCAGTGCCGCCGCATTGGCGTCGGTTCGTGCCAGCACGATAGTCGGGACACCCATGGTGTCGGCCGCCAGGCGTGCCGCAGTCAGTTTTTGCACTGCTTCCTGCGTCGGGACATGTACCTTGCCGCCCATGTGGCCGCATTTCTTCACCGAGGCCAATTGATCTTCAAAGTGAACACCGGCGGCACCCGCGGAAATCATGCCTTTCATCAATTCAAAGGCATTCAGCACGCCGCCGAAACCGGCCTCGGCATCGGCAACTATGGGGGCGAAGTAATCGATTTCGTCGCTGCCCTTGGACCATTGAATTTCGTCGGCCCGCTTGAAAGCGTTGTTCATCCGGCGGACCATCGTCGGCACCGAATTCACGGCGTACAGTGACTGATCGGGATACATGGTCTCGGAGGTATTGCCGTCGGCGGCGACCTGCCAGCCCGACAGGTAGATGGCCTTGATCCCGGCCTTGACCTGTTGCAGCGCCTGGCCGCCGGTCACGGCACCCAGACAGTTGATATAATCTTCTTCGTTGACCAGCTTCCACAGCTTTTCGGCACCCCGACGTGCCAGGGTGTGCTCTTCCTGGACCGAGCCGCGAAGATTTACTACATCTTCAGCCGTGTAATCACGATTGACGTTTTTCCAGCGAGGATTGTTGGCCCAATCCTGTTCCAGCTGTTTCACCTGTTCTTGTCTTGTCATCATATCCTCCTGCAGAACCTCGACAGATTGAGAGTACGTGGCCCGTGAATCGAGCCGTTAATAGTCGCATAATTGTTTTCGGGCTGCCAGATCCCGCCGTGCGCCGCTATCCCGCACGGCCATGCCATCTCAGTCGCCACACCCCGCACCGAAATGACAGGAAAAGCAGCGCAGGATATTCGATCCCGCCCCGCCGGACAATCCCCGTTCAGGCAACCACGTGAAGGCTGGCGGGTCACATTAATTTGCATTGCACAATTTGACAATTTAAATATATTAATATTTAGTATTAATATTATTAATACTAAAACACCATGATTGTCACCAGCCAACGATTCATCTTCAAGCAGAACCGGCTCAAGCAGCTGCGGGCTTTCTGCATGGCTGCCCAGACCGGCAGTATTTCCCGTGCCGCCGAGCAAATGTTCCTGAGCCAGCCCTCGATATCCTTGCTGATCAAGAGTCTGGAGAAAGACCTGGATACCAACCTGTTCAACCGTAACGGTCCACGTATCCACCTGTCTGAACAGGGCAATCAACTGCTGGAACTGGCTCTCCCGCTGGTAGAAGGCGTGGAGACCCTCCCCGAGGCCTTCCTGGAACGGCTTGAAAACAAGGTTTCCGGAGAACTGAATATCGCTGCCGGGGAGACTGCCACGCTGTATATCCTCCCCGATACCATCAAACGCTATAAGGACCTGTACCCGGAAGTCCGGATTAAACTGCACAATGTCACCAACCGGGACGCCATGGGACTGTTACTTGCCGGCGAGGTCGATATCGGCATCGGCTCCATTCTCAATGTCCCGGAGGAATTCGTCTACATCCCCACCGTGGAATACCGCCCGGTCCTGATCACGCCGCCCGGACATCCCCTGCTCCGGAAAGACGGGGCCTCCCTGGAGGAGATTACGGCCCATAGCCTGATTATCCCGCCCCGCCACCTGACGACCTGGCAAATGGTGGAGCTGGTGTTTCAGCAACACAATATCCACTATTCCGTGGCACTGGAGACGGGGGGCTGGGAGGCCATCAAGAAATACGTGGAAATGGGCCTCGGTATCTCGATTGTCACCAGCGTGTGTCTCTCCGGGAGGGAAAAACTGGGCACGATCCAGCTACCGGACTATTTCCCGAACAGGAATTACGGTCTCATCGCGAGGAAGGGGAAGTATTTTTCTCCGGCCGTGCGCAAATTTGTGCAATTGTTCGACGACAATGCACTGCCCGAATTTTACAATCAAAACCCGGTCAAATAAATTAAAGCATATTTCATGCCCGGATCCAGGTCAGGAAATGAATATATAAATATTTTATGGCAACCGTGAACGGGAGAAGTATAATTATTATAGACAGATTTATTGTCCGGAGTATTCAGTACCATGTCTGAAAAAACAGATCACAGTTACGACGACGGTCTGGCACTGCAGGAAAGCAAACCCAAGCTCAAACGTCCGCCACTCTACAAGGTCATTCTGAATAATGACGACTATACACCGATGGATTTCGTCGTTCATATTCTGGAAACATTTTTCTCGAAAGACCGGGAAAATGCCACCCGGATCATGCTTGAAGTGCATACCCGGGGTATCGGCATATGTGGTATCTTTACCTATGAAATAGCCGAGACAAAAGTATCCCAGGTCAACAGTTATTCACGCGAACATCAGCATCCACTACTTTGCACGATGGAAAAAGCCTGAGGAGTTATACGATCATGCTCGACAAAGAACTTGAACAGACACTGAACAATGCTTTCAAGGAAGCACGTGCCCAACGGCATGAATTCATGACAGTGGAACACCTGTTGCTCGCCCTGCTCGACAACCCATCGGCCATCAAGGTTTTACGTGCCTGTGGCGCAAACCTGAATGAATTGCACAGTGACCTGACAAAATTCATCCAGGATAACTCTCCCTTGCTGGGTGATCACGATGAACGTGATACCCAGCCGACACTGGGTTTCCAGCGCGTTCTGCAACGTGCCGTTTTCCATGTTCAGTCCTCGGGTCGCAAGGAAGTCAACGGCGCAAATGTACTGGTGGCCATATTCGCCGAGCGTGAATCACACGCGGCCTTTTTCCTCAGCCAGCAGGACATAACCAGGCTCGATGTCGTAAATTATATCTCCCACGGGATCGCAAAGATCTCGGATGAAGAACAGAATGATTTTCCGGAATCGAACGCGGAAGAGGAAATCCAGCCCGAGGAACCGGGTGGCAATCCGCTCGAGGCCTTTGCCATCAATCTTAATGAACTGGCGGAAGCCGGCAAGATCGATCCGCTGATCGGCCGGCAAACGGAAGTCGAACGTACCATCCAGATTCTGTGCCGGCGCCGCAAGAACAATCCCCTTTACGTGGGTGAAGCCGGTGTCGGCAAGACTGCGATTGCCGAGGGACTCGCCAAGATGATTGTTGACGGCAACGTGCCGGAAGTGCTCACCGAAAGCACTATTTATGCACTGGACCTCGGAGCATTGCTGGCCGGGACTAAATACCGGGGTGATTTCGAGAAACGCCTGAAAAGCGTGATCGCGCAACTCAAGAAGAACAGGGGTTCCGTGCTGTTTATCGACGAGATACATACTATCATCGGGGCCGGTGCGGCTTCCGGCGGTGTCATGGACGCGTCCAATATTATCAAACCGGTGCTCGCCTCCGGCGAGATGAAATGCATTGGTTCCACTACCTATCAGGAATACCGCGGCATTTTCGAAAAAGACCGGGCACTGGCGCGCCGATTTCAGAAGATCGACGTAACCGAACCCACGATCGAGGAAACCATCAAGATCCTGGAAGGCCTGAAATCCCGGTTTGAGGAACATCACGAGGTCCGCTATACGCACCAGTCGCTTCGATCCGCCGTCGAACTGACAGATCGTTACGTCAACGATCGGCACCTGCCTGACAAGGCGATCGATATCATCGACGAGGCGGGTGCTTCGCTGCGGCTGGTGGCGCCATCGCGCCGCAAGAAAACAATCGGCGTCAATGATATTGAAAACATCATTGCCAAGGTTACCCGCATTCCGGCAAAGAACGTGTCCTCATCCGACAAGGACATTATGAAAAATCTGGAACGGAACCTGAAGATGGTCGTTTTCGGACAGGACGAGGCTATTGAAACACTGGCCGGCGCCATCAAGATGTCCCGCTCAGGCCTTGGTAATCCGCAACAACCGATCGGTGCTTTCCTGTTCGTCGGTCCGACCGGTGTCGGCAAGACCGAAGTCACCCGGCAACTGGCACAGATTATGGGTATTGAACTGATCCGTTTCGACATGTCGGAATACATGGAACGGCATACCGTGTCGCGCCTTATCGGTGCGCCTCCGGGTTATGTCGGTTTTGACCAGGGCGGTCTCCTGACCGATGCTGTCAACAAACAGCCCCATTCCGTTCTCTTGCTCGATGAAATGGAAAAAGCCCACCCGGATGTCTTCAACCTGATGCTACAGGTCATGGATCATGGCACGCTGACCGATACCAACGGGCGCAAGACCGATTTCCGCAACATCATCATTGTCATGACAAGTAACGCCGGTGCTGATCGCATCAGCCGGTCCTCCGTCGGTTTCACACCGCAGGATCATACCGATGATGTCATGGAGTCGGTAAAACAATTCTTCACGCCGGAATTCCGTAACCGCCTGGACGCCATCATCCAGTTCAACGCTCTCGATCTGGAAACGATCAGCAACGTCGTTGACAAGTTCCTGGTCGAACTGCAGGCACAACTGGACAGCAAGAAAGTCTTTATGGACGTCGATACGGATGCACGGATGTGGCTCGGTCAACACGGCTATGACAAGGTCATGGGGGCGCGGCCGATGGAACGGTTAATCCAGGACAAGATCAAGAAGCCCCTCGCCGAGGAACTGCTGTTCGGACGGCTGGTACAGGGCGGGCATATTGTTATCAGCGTGGAAGACGATGACCTGAAGATCGAGATCCTGGAAAAAGAAGAACTCCCTGCCACCTGATCAAACCATCGTCAGGTACTGCGTTCAGGCAAGTAAGCTCAATGCCCGAGAACCCCGGTTCTTATCAAATATGGACGGATGACCGGTAATTGTTGCAATGCAATAAAATCCGGATTATCCTGTCCAGACAAAATGTTGCGCACAATGTCGGAGAAGTCGAATTGACGCGTCAACACGCCTCACCTGATCGAATCAGGCCTTGTACTGATCCGTCACGGATGCCTTTCCGACATTTAATATTGAGCGCTCGTTTCCGCAAACAGCAATCGAGGAATGTGCCTATGAGCAGATTGAAACAGGATATCATTCGGTTCGGTAATCTCGAAATTGCCAGGCCGATTCACGAACTGATCGAGAACGAAATAGCACCGGGCACGGGCGTTTCGATTGACAGGTTCTGGTCTGAATTCACCCGGATAGTAGAAGATATCGCACCGGGAAATAATAAACTGGTTGCTTTCCGGGATGAATTGCAGAAGAAGATAGATAACTGGCATATCGGACACAGGAATGAACTGCATGATGCGAATGCCTACAAGAATTTCCTGCAATCGATTGGTTATCTCGTACCGGAAGTCGATGACTTCGAGATAGAAGTCGACAAGGTCGATCGGGAAATCGCCGAAGTTGCCGGTCCGCAACTTGTAGTGCCGCTGGATAATGCACGCTACGTTCTCAATGCTGCCAACGCACGCTGGGGCAGTCTGTACGATGCTCTTTACAGTTCGGACGCCGTTCCCGAAGCCGAAGGCTGCAAAAAAATCAAAAAGTACAATCCGATACGCGGGGAGAAAGTCATCCAGTTTGCCCGGCGATTTCTCGACCGTAATTTTCCCCTGGAAAAAGACACCCACAATCATGCCGTTCAGTATTACGTCGAGGATTCCCTTTTAAAAGTACGGATGGGAGATGATACGCATACCACCCTGTTGCGTCCCGAGGGATTTGCAGGTTATTGCGGTAATCCTGCCAATCCGGACAAGGTACTGTTACGCAAACACGGCCTGCATGTTGAATTGCGTTTTGGTGAAGGTTTTTTTATCGGGCGCCGCGATCATGCAAAGATTTATGACATACACCTCGAGGCCGCGATAACTTCCATTATGGATTGCGAGGATTCTGTCGCCTCGGTTGATACAGAAGACAAGATCCGGGTGTATCGCAACTGGCTGGGCCTGATGAAAGGGACCCTGATGGAAACTGTCGAAAAGGATGACGAAGTTATCGAAAGAACCCTGGCAGATGATCGTGAATATCTATCACCTGAAGGCCGACCATTCACTTTACCGGGTCGCAGCCTGTTACTGGTACGCAATGTCGGCATGCATTTAGAGACCGATGCCGTCCTGTACAAGGGAAGGCCCGTTCCTGAAACCATCCTGGATGCTATGGTCACGGCATTATGCGCCAAACACGATATCATCGGCCTTTCTGCACGCAGCAATAGCCGGGAGGGATCCGTGTATCTCGTCAAACCCAAGATGCACGGACCGGAAGAAGTCGCACTGGCCAATGAGCTGTTTGATCGCGTTGAAGATGCCCTGGGATTCGAGCGTAATACCCTGAAAATGGGGATCATGGATGAAGAACGCCGGACTTCCGTGAATCTCAAATCCTGTATCCACGCCGCTCGTCAGCGGGCCGTTTTTATCAATACCGGCTTCCTTGACCGGACCGGCGACGATATCCATACCAACATGGAAGCCGGACCAGTATTTCCCAAGGATGAATTGAAACATGCCAGATGGCTGATTGCTTATGAAGATTACAACGTGGATACAGGCCTGCGTTGCGGCATGATGCATCGGGCCCAGATCGGCAAGGGCATGTGGGCGATGCCGGACGAGATGCAGTCCATGCTGGAAAGCAAGATCCTGCATCTCAAGGCGGGAGCCACTACGGCCTGGGTACCTTCACCAACGGCGGCAACACTGCATGCATTGCATTATCATCGCTTCAATGTTCTTACCAGGCAAGAGGAACTGCTGAAGCACGCGCCCGTCAGCGTTGATGATATCCTGGATATTCCGTTACTCGATCCCGACCGGAAATTATCGGCCGAGGAAATCCGGCATGAACTGGAAAACAATGCCCAGGGAATACTGGGATACGTTACCCGCTGGGTTGGACAGGGTATTGGCTGTTCCAAGGTGCCGGACATCAATAACATTGCACTGATGGAAGACTGCGCGACATTGCGTATCTCGAGCCAGCATATCGCCAACTGGTTGCATCACGGATTGTTGACCGAGCAACAGGTGAAAAAGACGATGCAGAAAATGGCCATTTTCGTAGACCAGCAAAACTCACGTGATCCCGTCTATGAACCCATGTCGGAAGATTTCGACAACAGCATTCCGTTTCTCGCGGCACTTGACCTTGTATTCAAGGGGCGTGAACAGCCGAATGGCTACACGGAGTTTATTCTTTACCGGAGACGGCAGCAGCAAAAGGAGAAACAGGCTGGAGAAAAACTGGCAATGACCGCCTGATCTGCAGCAAATTCAGTCAACCTGTTTGATGAGAACGACGGAGTTGCGTTGATAGTTATACAGCTGTTTTTTCTTCAGCGGTAAGTCATCGATGCTTGCCTTCTCGAAACCGAGCTCCAGGAACCAGTGCGTGGCCTGTGTTGTCAGGACAAAAAGCCTGGTAATACCCTGCTTTTTCGCATCCTGTTCCAGTACCGTTAAGAGCTCCCTGCCCTTGCCGGATTTCCGGTAATCATCATTGACCACCAGGCAGGCAAGCTCGGCCACAGATTCATCGGGATACCGGTGCAGGGCGGCACAGGCAATAACCGCACCGTCACGGACCGAGATCAGGTAATCATCGATTTCCATTTCCAGCTTTTCGCGCGAACGCCGGACCAAGACACCCTGTTCTTCGAGCGGCTGGATGAGTTCCAGTATCCCACCAACATCCTCAATTGTTGCGTGTCGGATATCGTCGAACGGCGTCGCACTCAACATCGTGCCCACGCCGTCGCGGCTGAACAGTTCCAGCATCATGTTTCCGTCGGTGGACTGGTCAATATAGTGAATGCGGCTTACGCCCTGCTTGCAGGCAACAAGTCCCTGTTCCAAAAGAATTGCATTTTGATCGCCCTTTTTCTGTTTCCCGAGCAATGTCTCCGCCTCCTGCCGTGTCAGTTGCCGGACTATCCTGTCGCCGTCGGACAGGATTGAATTTCCTGACAGCAGGAATATCAGCTTGTCGGACTGCAGGTTAACCGCGAGTTCCGTCGCAAGTTCCAGTGAATTGATGTTGAATACCTCGCCGGTGGGTGAAAATCCCAGTGGCGGCACGAGTACGATTTCCTGCAGGTCGAGCTTGTTTTTGATCAGGCCGGTGTGCACGCGGCGTATCCTGCCGGTGTACTGCATATCAGTACCGTCGATGATACCTGACGGGCGGGCAGTGATGAAATTGCCGGATGTCACGCGGATCCGCGCATCGGCCATGGGGGAATTGGCCAATCCCATGGACAAAAGCGCCTCGATTTCCACACGCAGTGCACCGACGCCCTGTTTTACCATCGCCAGTGCCGGGGCATCGGTGACCCGGAGGTTGCCAACGTATCGCGTTTCGACACCGGCTTGCCTGAGCAGGGTATCAATTTGCGGCCGGGCTCCAAAAACAATCACGAGACGTATTCCCAGGCTGTTCAACAGGGCAATATCATGTATGAGGTGATGAAAGACCGGTGCCTCGATCAATTCACCGCTGATGTGGACGACAAACGTCTTGCCCCGGTGTGAATGAATATACGGAGCTGCCGAACGGAACCACTGAATGAATTCAGGTTGTGAACTTGTCATGGTCTTATATCGATTCCCCGATACAAAAATATCTGATCATACCTGTTAAAATGGTCAACATGGGAGCAATCCGGTCAATGGCCAGGAATTCATTGGCCTGGTGGGCCTGATCAATATCCCCCGGTCCCAGTATGACCGTCGACATGTTCATTGCGTTCAAATAAGGGCCTTCGGTGCCGAACGCCACGGAACCGGCGGCATGGCCGGACAGCTTTTCGGCAACCCGGACTATTTCGGAACCGGTTTTGGTATTCAGTGCCGGTACACCGCTGAATAACGACCTGCATTCCAAATCGAGCCCGGTGTCCCTGACAGCATCGGAAACCTGTTCGTAGAGTTGTTCGCGGACGGCATCAAGGTGCATCCCCGGCATCAACCTGAGATCCAGTGTAAGCACGCATTCGGCACAGATCCGGTTGGGATTGTCACCACCCCGGATACTACCGAAATTCAGGGTCGGTTCCGGTATCCTGAAGCTTTCGTCATGGTTGTTCTGCTGTAGCACCCGGCGCCAGTCCATCAATCGCGTCATGACGGCATGCATCCCTTCCAGAGCACTTATACCGAGCGAGGGATCGCTGGAATGACCGGAACGGCCGATCAGTTTGATCGATTCCATCATGATACCCTTATGTTGATACACCGGTTTCAGGCCGGTGGGCTCTCCAATCAATGCATACTGTCCCAGTGTCTTGCCTGAATCAACAAGCGCCTGTGCGCCGGTCATGTTGCTTTCCTCGTCAGCAGTCGCGAGTATGTAAAGCGGCTGCCGGAATGCTGTGGTTTCAACCTGATGCAGCGCCTCAATAATCATCGGAAAAAAACACTTCATATCCGATGTGCCAAGTCCGTAAAGCCTGTTATCGCGCTCGGTCAGTTTAAAGGGATCCTGCTGCCAGGCAGATTCGTTGTAGGGAACAGTATCCGAATGACCCGACAGCACAAGTCCGCCCTCTCCTTCACCGCAACGGGCGATCAGGTTGAATTTGTCAGGTTCACGCGAGACCGGCATCAACTCAACGGCGAATCCGAAATCATCAAACCACTCGCCAAGCAGGTCAATGACCCGGCGGTTGCTCTGATCATGCGCAGGATCGATACTGCTGACTGACGGAGTTTCAATCAGCC
>DATIPP010000035.1:0-6293 GCA_035471825.1 Gammaproteobacteria bacterium | reverse complement strand
ATGGCGACATTAATATCGGCGACAGTGTCCACCTGGCCTTTGTCGAGCAGAGCCGCGCCGACCTGGACGATGACAAGACCGCCTGGGAAGCGGTTTCAGGCGGCCTCGATAATCTCACGATCGGTAATTACACGATCAATTCCCGCGCCTACCTGGGACGGTTCAACTTCAAGGGAACGGATCAGCAAAAACGCGTCGGGGATCTTTCCGGCGGCGAACGCGGACGGCTGCACCTGGCCAATACCCTCAAGCAGGGCGCCAACGTGCTGTTGCTGGACGAACCTTCCAACGATCTCGACGTGGAAACACTGCGGGCACTGGAAGAAGCCATCCTGGCGTTTCCCGGCTCGATCCTGGTGATATCCCACGACCGGTGGTTCCTGGACCGGATTGCAACCCATATCCTTGCCTTTGAAGATGACGGCGAGATCGTTTTCCACGAGGGAAGTTTTACCGAGTACCACGAGGATTTCATTAACCGCAAGGGCAGCGACGCACAACCGCATCGACTGAAATACCGCCGCCTGGAAAACTGACTGAAACGAGTAACGAAGACTGGGTGCTGAGTACTGAGTCCTTTCCTATTATTCCAGTACCCGGATATCACGCCGGCGTTTCTGCCGGAAAAAACGTTGCAGTATTTTATAGGTATCGATATCAAAAGCCGGTTGACGGCTGTTAAACAGGTCCGGCTGGTTCAACTCGTCTTCCGAGTGGACCGTCCCCAGGTAACACCAGTGATTAAACAGGTGAAGGTCAGTCCTATCGCCGTCGAGGCTGACTTCCCGGATGCCGATACGCCCCCGGTACGGCCACGTTCTGTTTTTCAGGGGCTGCAATGCCTCGAGCAAACGTATGCGGTGTTGCATGTATGATTCCTCTCCCACGCAGGTTCCCCGGCACCGCTTAACGTGATACCCGAAACACGGCCCTTTCCCTTTATGCAAACCGGTCATGCTCTCGCACAAGCCATGTTCCCTGACGAGATTCCTGAGAGTATTTTCTGCCTGCCGTTTTGTGCGGAATAGGCCGTAATGTTGCTGGATATCGACCGGATGCATATCGGTTGTAGAAATAATTGCAGGCACGGATTGATCCGAATCACTGTCCCAACGGATCGTTAACAGGCTGTCGTAACGACGCAGCCGACGATTATAAACCGGTGATAAGTCCTTGACGAGTTGCGCCTCCAGTAATAATGCACCCAGTTCACCGGCAGTTTCCGTTACCTCGATTGAACGGATCTGCGCGTTGATTTTCATGTCCCTGTTACTGGCATGATCCCCTGAAAAATGTGACAAAACCCGGTCGCGGACATTGATACTCTTTCCGACATAAAGCACCGCATTGTCCACGCCGAGAAAACGGTATACGCCGGGACCCTCCGGCAGATCATCCAGAATCTCCGGTTCGATCCCGGGCGGGAGAGCGGGTTTTTTTAGGAGGTTATCAATCGCGCTTGTCACTCTTCCCCTGTTTTCCGTGGTAAACAGATGCGTCATGAAATCAAACAGCACACGCGCGTCCCCTGACGCCCGGTGACGGGCACCGCAGTTAAGGTTATGACGGTGTATCAGGCTGTCCAGATTGTGGCGCGTATAGCCGGGGAAAAGTGATCGTGAGAGTTTAACGGTACAGAGCACCGGCGCCTGGTAACGGATACCACAGCGTCTGAACTCATTTTTCACAAAGCCGTAGTCAAATCGTGCATTATGGGCGACAAACAGTGAACCAGTGAGCCGGCCCAGGACTTCCTCGTGTATTTCGCTGAATGCGGGGCAACCACGCACCATCTCGTCCGTGATACCGGTCAGTGCCTGGATATACCCGGGAATGGACACGCCCGGGTCAATCAGGGTGCTCCATTCCGAAACGAGTCGTCCATCCCGCATTTCCAGGATAGCAATCTCCGTTACCCGGTCACAGGTGGCATTACCACCGGTCGTTTCAACGTCAACAAATACGGCCTTTTGATCAAACATGATGTTGTATTGCGACGATGCGGGAAAGCAAAAATCGCTGCGCAGACAGGATAACTGCTGGGAACGGCATGAAATTTTGTTTAAGCTGGATACCGGTGATGAAGATGCCGCATTATACCAAATCCACACTCCGGATTGCCCTGTTTGGACTGCTCTGTTCCACTACGGCCCATGCCGAATGGTTTGTTGATGAAGACACCGGCTGCAAGGTCTGGGGCGAACATCCGCAACCCATCGTCAAGGTCCACTGGTCCGGTGACTGCGTGGACGGAAAGGCCTCCGGCGAGGGGTTGATGGAAGTCTTTATAGACGGCTTCCCCTTCAGTCGTTATGAAGGTGAGTACAAGGAAGGCAAGGCGGAGGGCCACGGTGTCCTGGTTACCCCGGACGATGCCCGTTACGAGGGGGAGTTCAGCGATAACAACATGCACGGACACGGCGTGATTATTTCACCTGACGGCAAACGACTTGAAGGTACATTCGTCAATGGCGTGCCGGACGGCGTGTTTTCCCTGACCACGCCCGAAGGCAAAAAGGTAGAGATTGAATTTGAGCAGGGAAGACGGGTTCGCTAGTTGAATCGACTCGGAACAGGATATTCGTATTCTTCTGTTGATAACAACACGGCAAATAATGCCGGCCCAAACCGGGACATGTCATGCGCAATTAATTGCATGCGCCGGCTTGATAACTTTCCTCGTGCTCCTGTATCCCCCGTTCGTGAATGCAGGCAATGCAAACATGAACGATCCCGCGAAGTCCTGTCAGCCGATGCAGCCGGGCTGGTTGTTTTGCGAGGACTTCGAATACGGCAACCTGTCTGCCTGGGAACCGCATAATCCCGGCGGCTCCCTGGAACTCCTGCCCGCGGAAGACAAGCTTGACCAGGAAGGCAACACGGCCCTGCGGGTACGTGTCCCGCCCGGCCGCAGCGGCAAGGGCCTCAGAAAGAAGTTCAAAATGAATGACTACAAGGTCCTGCACGCCCGCTGGTACGTAAAATATGAACCGGGATTCGATTTCAGTGCCAGAAATCACGGTCATGGTTTTCGCGCCGGCGATCCCTGGAGTCCCGGTTCCGGCCACCGGCCGAAAGGAGATGATTATTTTTCAGTCCGCTTTGAACACCTGATCGAGGCCGATACCAACCGGCCGGTCAACTATCTCTATGTCTATTACCGCGGCATGCAAATGGACTGCTCCGATCCGGAAGGCGCCTGCTGGGGTGATCATTTCCCCTGCATGATCGACGAGGATTATTACTGTACAAACGAAAAATACCGGGAAACGGTACTGCCACCGGTGCTCGAACACGATCGCTGGTACTGCGTTGAATTGATGGCCGATGCCGGCACGCCCGTTGATAACAGGAAGGATGCCGACGGCAGCCTGGATTTCCGGGTCGATGGCCGGCAAATCGGTCCCTGGGAAGATCTCTGGCTGCGCACTCATGCGGATGTCCGGCTTAACTCCTTCTGGCTCGGGCTTTTCCATCATGACGAACATAGCAAGGAGGGGATGATGTTCGATGACGTGGTCATCAGCACACAACGGATTGGCTGCGGGAACGGGCCGGTTCACAATCAGTGACGGAACTCGGTTAATCCGGCGGTGTCTTAATGAATTACTCACCAATATTACGTCACCGAAGGTATCGGCATGAAAAAATGGAGTATTACATCCGCGGTCATCGCCCTCGCCGGCATCCTGGCCTGGATATCGGTATCGAGTGCGCCCGGAGCTGAATCCGGGGAAGCAGAACTCGCCCATGCGGCCTCCATCGGTTCAATGCCCGAACCGGCCAGCGACAGGTTTTCCGCTTTTTCCAGGCCGCCCGAAGAAAAACTCAAACAGCAGTTGTCTGAAGTCCAGTATTACGTTACCCGGGAAGACGGGACGGAGAGGCCTTTCAAGAATGAATACTGGGACAACAAGCGCCCCGGTATATATGTCGATGTGGTTTCGGGTGAGCCGCTGTTCAGTTCTACCGACAAGTATAAATCCGGTACCGGCTGGCCGAGCTTCATCCGTCCTATCCATGAAAATGCCCTGGTAACCCGCGAGGATAAAAAGTTGTTTATTACCCGGACCGAATTACGCAGCCGCCATGCGGACTCCCATCTGGGGCATGTCTTTGACGACGGCCCGGCACCGACCGGTTTGCGCTACTGCATCAATTCGGCCGCCTTGCGGTTTGTACCTAAAGAAGACATGGAAAAAGAAGGATACGGCGAATACCTGTCACTGTTTGACGAGTAACTTTCCCTTTCTTACCGGTGCATCTTCCCCCGCACCAGTGAAAAAATAAATCCCGGCACACATAGCAACGCGGCAATCGTGAAGACCAGCCGGATGGCTTGGCCGAGGTCGTCCAGGTTGGACGGCTGGATTTCCACCTGGCCGATGATCAGCGCAAAGACAAGGGTCACCAGTGCCATGCTGCTCATCTGTCCCAGGATACGCATGGTCGCCAGCGATCCGGTGGCGCTGCCATAGTAACGTTTTTCCACCGCGCCCATGATGGCATTGGCATTGGGCGAGGAAAAAAGACTGAAGCCAAGACCGGTAATCACCAGTGCACCGATTACATAATACATCTCGCTTTGACCGTTCAGTTGTGCCAGCAGTAAAAGCCCGATTCCGGTCAGCAACATTCCGCCCGTTGCAATAACACGGGGTTCAATACTGTCCGAGATACGACCGGCAAAGGGTGATACCAGTGCCATGGTCAGTGGTTGTGTCATCATAATCACGCCCGCGATGCTGGCGCTAACTCCCTTGAGGTATTGCAGGTAAAGACTGATCAACACGACATTGGCAAAGATCGCCGTATATATAATGTAGGATGCGAGGCAGGAGAGCGTGAATACCCGGTTGGTGAAAAACAGGCTGACATCAAATATGGGATGATGTATCCGCCGTACCATGACAAAGAACAGCCCGATTCCGGCGACACCGGCAACCAGTAATACATAACTGTGAATAGCAGGCAGTGTCGAGACGCCAATGCAAATCAGTAATATTGACAGGCTGTAAACCACGGCGCCCCTGACATCGAAACTGCCACGCTCTTCGGCAGACCAGTCACCTGGCACCATGAGCAGACCCGTCAACAATACAATGAAAGCCAGTGGTATGTGAAACACGAAGCTGGCCCGCCAGCCGAACTCGTCGATGAGAAAACCGCCGATTAACGGTCCGCCTGTGAGACCGAGATAGATCGTCGACACAGTCAGGCCGATGGCATGGCCCCTTTTTGCCGGGGGGAAAACCGATGAGACAATAGCAACCTGTGTGGCATATAACATCGCCGCGCTGGTGCCCTGGAGAAACCTGGCTAATACCAGCACTTCGCCATTGAATGAAAATGCTGCCAGCAGCGAGGTCAGTATGACACTGCCCGTACCGATCAGGAATATTCTTTTGCGACCGAACATGTCAGCCAACCGCCCGAATACCAGGACAAACATGGCACTGGCCATAAGGTAGGCCATCGGGACCCAGCTCAGCATGACGGCATCAAGCCCCAGGTCATCCGCGATCGCGGGTAATGCGACATTGACGGCAGACAACATCAACGGCGTCGTAAACGCATTCAAAAGGACCATAGCAAGCGCGGCGCGTTGCAGTTTGTTCAACTTGTCTGTCTCGCTCATTGGCTTACAGATTAATTTTCAAACGCGACATGCTATCATATTATCGAAAATTCACTGCGGAGAAGCGAATTGACCAGAGCAACAGCGAGACACATCCTGGTAGATACCGAGGAACAATGTGCCGATATCAAGCAAAAGATCGAGGAAGGTGCCGATTTCGCCGAGATGGCCCGAGAATATTCAAACTGCCCTTCCGGTAGAAAGGGCGGCGATCTGGGTGAATTCGGCCCGGGTCAAATGGTCAAGGAGTTCGATGATGTCGTTTTCAGTGCAGACACCAACAAGGTGCATGGCCCGGTCAAGACCCAGTTCGGCTATCACCTGCTAGAGATAACCGGCAGGAGCGATTGAGAAAAAACCGGGTTTTTTTCAGATCCGATCCTGGCGCAGGATCTGTTTCGAAAGATGGGTATTCAGATCCTCGTAAAGGTATTTCAAATCCAGCGCGACGTATTTTTCAAACAGGTCAACAAGCACCTGCCTGATACCAGGCTTGATATCGATATCACGGCATGATTCCCAGAAAGCCTCAATAACGGTTTCTGGTTGCATTGGGTTCTCACACTCTTCGACATCAACATCTTCCAGTAAACTGCAGATTCTCCTGTCGAGATTGAGCAAGGCCGTTTGACAATCAGTTCTTACCTTGTCAACG
>DATIPP010000034.1:0-5395 GCA_035471825.1 Gammaproteobacteria bacterium | reverse complement strand
GACAAATGATTCTATTCTAGCCAGTTATACTGGAGACACAACAGACCTTTTTGTGTACAAGGATTATACTCGAAATAATGGTGAAATAACCTTTGATGATATCATGATCTGGATTTCACCATTTGTCCTTAAAAACAAGCTGATTGAAGCAGGTAAGTTACCCTAGCTAAATTCTATTGTTATTGGCTGGCATTCAGTTGGTACTACCCACCAATTCAAAACATACCTTACCGGTAACATTTTCTTTCAGTATTAATTTATAACCCAGTGATTCCGCCTGTTTGCCGGCCTGCAGCAGACCAATGCCAAGACCGTTATCGGATCGCACCGCTCCCCGGAACAGGGCGGTGGCTATATCATGGGGGATGGCTTCGCCGGTGTCGCAGACAGACAGGCGGATATCGGTTTCACTGGCATATAGCCTGCTGCTGATCCGTATGCCGGGTTCCGATTTACGCTTCGCAATAGCATTTTCAAGCAGGTTTTCTGTAACGCTGTCAAGAAGATCATAGGGGATCAACGGATCGCCCCTGATATCTGATTCAAAAGAAATATCCAGGTCCCTGAACCTGGATTGTAATTCCTGCCACCAGTCCTTTACGTAGATTTCATCGCGTTCGATCTGCTGCGGTGTCTGCAGTTTGTTCATGGCCTGTTCCAGCCGCTGGATAAAGTAAGGAAACTGTTTTTTCAGGATAATTATTGCCCTGGAATTGGAGCTCTCCGTATCCGCCTGCATGATGGATACCAGTGAATGCATGGATTGCAGGAGATTCTTGATATCATGGGTTATTCGAGCGCCCGTCTCGTAAATCGCCTGCAGGTGTGCCTGTTTCGCCAGTTCGTGTTCATTGACCTTGGCATTGTAGAAATACTCGATCAACTGGATGAGTAGTAAACAATGTAATTCAAAGGCACCACTGATGGGTACTTCCGTATACAGGATCAAAGGTTGATCATTTATCGTTAGCTTGATGTGATACCTGGTTTCCTTGCCGTAGGCAACCATTTCGTCATTCATTTTAAGGCATACGCCAGCCAGCCAGGGTAATGTTACGAGTTTCTGTATTGCCGACTCAAGAAACTCGTCGGCGGACTGGTGTTTCCGGGTAAGTTCGGACAATTCCGACAGCCATTGTTCAAACGGCGTCCCGATATTAAGCAGTGAGCGCGACCATAACTGGGACAGGCCGCTGAATCCGCTGTGTGGCGACAATAACCAGCTGATACCAAAAAGGCCCATAGCAATGGCAAGCAATGATTGTATCAGTGCCGTAAAATAGTCAGTGCCCGTGTGATACATGATAACGAGACTGGCAAGTGCCAGCAGACTGACCATCAGTGACGCAGTCAATGCATGTAACAGGTCTACCGACACTTCGAAATTTCGGGTAGCGGAAGGCGGAAAGAAGAGTATCACCAAGGGTAACAGTGCGAGAGCATAGTTCAGACTAAAATTAATACTGACGTGTATTGGCAGGGAGAAAAGCTCGGGAATACAACCAATCAGAAAATCTGAAACCAGGAAAAACATTACCAGTAAATACATATACCGTTCCCTGGTATTGGTAACGACACGTCCCCCGACGATGCCAATCAACAAAATCAGCCAGACAAAAACAAACCACCAGTTAATCCAGTAAGCGAACGCAAGGATCAGCACAATAAAAATCATGCTGTTATACCAGGCATAGCGTTGATCGACCCGCTGTACGGGCTGCCATATCAGGAACAGACCGAAATGAACAAGTATGCTGGCGCGGGAAAGCGGGCTGCCGATATCCAGCCATATGGCTACATGCAATGATTCAAGCATCATCGCCAGAAGCAGATTATCCCGGCGTTTAAGCAGCGATTGCAGCAAGTGCTCCATTAGGAAATAATAGAATTTACAGGTTTATGCATTGCATTATACGCCTAATGAGCCGGACTTGAATTCATCTGTTATGAAGTCCCCGATATTGACCATAGCGAAATACACTTTCTTCGAGGCGCTGAAGAACAGGCTGTTCGCCATAATGATCATCAGCCTCATCTGTGTATTTGGTTTGATCGAGTTTGTCGGTGAACTCGCCATAACCGAATCCGGCCAGATACAGGCGGGTATAACAGCACTGGTTGTGAGACTGTTTGCGGTTTTCATTACCTGCCTGTTTGTCATAACCAGCATGGTCCGGGAATTCAATGACAAGACTCTGGATGTTTTATTATCTTTCCCCGTCAGCAGGCAGACATATTATTATGCAAAGTTGCTCGGATTCCTTTTGCTGGCAGTTTTCATTGTTGTGCTTGTCAGTTTGCTGTTACTGTTTTATGCAGATCCGATACAAGTCATGTTTTGGTCGTTATCGCTTCTTTGTGAACTCCTTATCCTGATCAGTCTATGTCTTTTATTCCTGTTTACTTTCGGCAGTATTACTACGGCTTTCACAACGGTAATTGCGTTTTACCTGCTTACCAGAAGCATGGATTCCATACGCCTTATCAGTGAAAGTCCCCTGCTGGAAACGACATCTTTTGCGCAGGCATTTATAGATTTTCTGGTTGATGCCATCGCTTTTGTCCTTCCAGGACTGAACCAGTTTGCCCGCACGGAATGGCTGGTCTATGAAACCGGCAGTGTCAGTGACCTGTATCCCGTCCTGGTTCAGACTGCGATTTACACGGTACTGGTATCGGCTGCTGCACTTTTTGATTTCTACCGGAAAAATTTCTGATTGACCATGAAATTTCACCGGGGTAATGAACGACCGATCAGCGATGTCCCACCAGTGATTGTGCTGGTACTGTTACTCGCATTTACTGCGCAAACGGCCTGGCATTATACCAGACCCGAACCCGTTGCCAGTGCCAGCGAACTGCCCGCGCCTCCCCCGTTCGACTTCATGCGCCTGGCCAGCCTGGGTGATCCGGTGGCGCTGTCCGGGATCACCATGTTGTGGTTACAGTCCTTCGATAACCAGCCCGGAATATCCATTCCGTTCAATCAGCTGGATTACACCAGATTGATCGGCTGGCTTGACCTCATCCTGAAACTCAACGGGAAAATGATGTACCCGTTACTTGCCGCAAGCCGACTTTATGGCGAGGTACCGGATGATGCAAAAAAAAGGCAAATGCTGGAATTCGTTTACCGGAAATTCCTCGATGATCCTGATCGTCGCTGGCCGGCTCTGGCCCACGCGGTATTCGTTGCCAAGCATCGGTTAAAGGATTTACCGTTGGCATTGCGTTATGCCAGTGCCCTGTCCGAGAAAACAACACCCTCCGCAGTACCTTTCTGGGCACGACAAATGGATATCTACGTCCTGGAAGATATGGGTGAACTGGAAAGTGCAAAGGTACTGGTGGGTGGTTTACTGGAAAGTGGCACGATCAAGGACCCGCAGGAATTGGAGTTTTTGCAGCAACGCCTGGAGACGCTGGAGAAACAACTGGAAGAAAAGCGACAATCGGAAAAATCTAACTGACCGGCAATTGTTCCAGTTTTTCAATCATGTGGGCGTAATATTGATCCCCGGGATCTTTCTCGAGAAGGTCCCTGTAGATGGCGAGTGACCTGTCGCGGGATTGATTGTAATAGGCCAGCAGTCCTTCCGCGTGACGCTGGATATTGCGCATGAGCCGCTCATCAGCGTCTTCCCTCCTGGCGAGTGGCTGATAAATCCTGCTGGGCGTGCTTCTGCCTTTCAACACGACCCTGTCAATTTCACGAAAGACAATATCGTCACATTCCAGCATGGTTGGCTCATTAACGATTATCGGGACCTTGTAAATCCGTGTCAGTTTTTCGATCCTGGAGGCTATATTGACCGTATCACCGATTACGGTATAGGCAAGCCGGTATTCTGAACCCATGTTGCCAACCGATGCCAGGCCGGTGTTTATACCGAATCCCGCATCGAGATGTGGCCATCCTCGCTGGCCGAATTCGGTGCTCATTGAATTGATTCTCTCGTGCATCTCCATTGCAGCAAGGATCGATTTTTGCGCATGATCATTCATCTTGATTGGCGCGCCCCAGAAAGCCATCAATCCATCGCCGATGAATTTGTCAATCGTGCCATTGTATTTGTAAAGGATTTTCGATAATTCGGTAAAATATTCATTCAGCAGTTTGGCGACTTGTCGCGGGTTCAGCTGTTCTGCAATGGCTGAAAAATCCCGGATATCGCAAAACATCACGCTGAGCGTCCTGGCCTCACCTTCCAGTGAAACGGTTTCTTCGCCCCGGCTGATCCTGTCCACAATCTGTGGCGGAATATAATGACCCATCGTATCGAGAATACGCTCCCGGGTGTGCACTTCCATGAAATAACTCAACATGATATTGATGATGTATAACATCAGGATCATCATCAGTGTGTATTCCATCGGTAAAAGGGGATGTGCTGTCGGCGTGTAGTAATTCAGCATGATCGGGAAAACCATAAGCACAAACACCAGCAGGCTGCCCCTGATGGCATCCAGCACCGGCAGACAGGTGGTAAGGACGATACCGATGAACACGAACAGTGCGAATTCCTTTGACAGCAGTAAATGTCTTGAGAATATCGGGCTTTCGTTGAATACCTGGCTGTTAAACGTGACTTTCAGTCCGGAGATGACGTTGATCTCCAGTACCCCAATGGCGCCGGAGAGGAAAATCAGAAATACGAACAGAATTAATGATAACTTGGTTCCCTGACCCTTCATCGATTGTTCCGTTTTTGTCCAGAGATTGTCTTGTTGAAGAGCGAAAAAATTGTCCGTGACCCCGGGACCATTCTATCGGATAAGCCTGTTCAGATCTCGGTATGGATGTTGTTGCATGACTTCGCCAATCATCCTGGTTAATGCAGATCGATCCCAGTCACAATGGCGGTAAAAACCGGGCGGACAGCATGATATGTCAACAATTCGGCAGAAAAACTGTCGAAATATCAACGTCCTGTTGATGGTTCGTCAAGCAATGGTCAAGACAAATCATGTTGGATTTCTGATAAATTTATATAAATCAATAAGTTACAATTATGGCATGGTTCCTGCAGTATTATTTGCAAGCGACTGAAAAGTTGTCGACGGATAATACAAGAGGATTACGCTATGAACACATTAAATATCAGGAAACAAAGTGGTTTTACTCTGGTCGAGATCGCCATCGTGCTGGTCATCATCGGGCTGTTGCTCGGCGGCATTCTGAAAGGCCAGGAACTCATCAACAGTGCCCGCGTGCGTAACCTGGCGGATCAGAACGCCGGCGTACAGGCCGCCTATTTCGGGTTTATCGATCGTTATCGGCAGGTGCCGGGCGATTTCCCAGCCCCTGATGCCACCACGGCGATTGGTCAGACAATTAATATACCTGCTGCCGGCGCTCCTGCAGGAAACGGCCGCATTGACAATACGCTTGAAG
>DATIPP010000033.1:0-9484 GCA_035471825.1 Gammaproteobacteria bacterium | reverse complement strand
CGCATGTCCGATATATTCCGGGTTGTCCTGTTTAAATGCCAGGTTTCCCAGTACATGATCAAAATGCACGTGGGTATTGATGACGTAACAAACCGGCTTGTCAGTGACTGTACGGATTGTCTCACGTAGTGCATTGCCGATTTCAACAGAGCCGCCGGTATCGATCACGGCCACGCAGTTATCCCCGACGATAAAACCGATATTGGCAATATCGTCATGTTGTTCGTGTTCAAACGGTACGTGTACACCGGGGTGCATGTAATTCCCGTCTACGATTTCCGTGATCCCAAGCGTATTACTCTCATCGCCGCCAGCCAGCAGGGGCAAACCCGGGTACAGTAAAAACAACACCAGGGCATTACGGATAAACCCTTGCCTGAAACAGTGACATAACGCGTGATTTTTGTAATGCATCCGGTTCTCCTTTCCTGATTTGAGTGGTCCCCGGGCCCTGCGTTCAGCCCGGTCAAATCCGGTGGCAGTTTATCGCCCGGCCGGCAGGTTTCCGGTGGATCACGGGCTGACCGGAAAGCCAGTGGTTACGGTATAATTTATTGATCTACAAGGATTATTTCTGTAATTCTTTCCTGTCCGGCTGGCTTATTATTGCTTGCTGGCCGGCCTATTCTGATCTAAGTTATTAATTGAAAGATTATGAATAATCAATCTCTCTCCAAGCAGTTCCCCGCGTCTGTTATTTCCCCGGACGCACATCTTCTAGAAGTTCGTTTCCCGTATTTCCCTGCGGATTTTACCTCAAACCACAGCAAACGAAACAGGGGGGCCTATGTTCGAATATGATCAGGATATTGTTGAATCCCTACTTTCCGAAAATGTTGATTTCAAACGTCTCTATGACAAACATGGCGAATTGAAACAACAGGTACAGGAAGCCAATCTCGGAAACAACCCGCTGGATGATATATCACTGGAAAAACTGAAAAAAGAAAAACTGCTCCTTAAGGATCGCATGGCGCACATGATCGAGGACTATCGCCGCACACATCTCACAGCTTGATACCGGAATTTTGCCGCATTCGTCGGCAAACAGTAAACCCGCACACCTGTAGTAAAACCGTGCGGGTTTTTTATTCATGATATTACATGGACGGGCGTTGGTAACCAGAAAGTAAACCTTCCCGGGTCAGAACCAGTTGCCAGAGTTGCAGGTTACGGGAACGAAAAGCACCGGCGCAACAATTCAGGTAATACTTCCACATCCTGTAGAAATGCTGGCCATAATCAGGTTTGAATTTTTCCCAGTTGGTATTGAAGTTGCTGTACCAGCTCATCAGCGTTTTATCGTAATCAGCACCGAAGTTATGCAGGTCTTCCAGTACAAAAAGATCATCACAGGATTGGATCAGGTATTGCAGTGCCGGGATTTCTCCGTTGGGGAATATATATTTTCCAATCCACGGGTCCGTATGCTGGGACGTGTCCTCCTTGCCGATGGTATGCAGGAGAAAAATTCCCTCGTCGTCTTTCAGGCAGCGGCGGGCAACCTCCATGAACTGGCGGTAATTCTTTCGGCCGACATGCTCGAACATGCCAAGCGACACGATATGGTCAAATTGATCGTCAACGAGGCGGTAATCCTGCAGACGTATCTCAACGGGCAGATCCTTGCACATCTCACGGGCATATTCTGCCTGTGATTTGGAAATGGTAATACCAGTCACTCTGGCACCATAGTTTTCCGCGGCAAACCGGGCGAAACTGCCCCAGCCACATCCGATATCCAGGACAGTTTGATCTGGACGAAGCTTCAGTTTCCGGCACACAAGATCCAGTTTTTGCTCCTGTGCCTCGTCCAGGTTGTCGGCGTTTTTCCAGTAGGCACAGGTATAGACCATGCGTTCACCGAGCATAGCCCGGAAAAAATCATCATCCATATCGTAGTGTTTTTTCCCGACCTGGAATGCCCGTGAAAGGGCCTGCCTGTTAAAAAGGATGGTCTGCAAACGTTGCAACTGCTTGACGATGTCGAACCAATGCTGATGGATGCGGGCATGGAGAAGGCGGAAAAAGAATTCGTCCAGTTGCCGGGCATCCCAATCTCCGTCCATGTAACTTTCACCCAGACCGAGAGATCCGTACAGGACGACCCGGCGGAAAATGCGCTCATCCTTGACCTGCATATCCCACGGACGATCACCGTTAATCATGATGTTGGCCCTGGAAAGGGCAGACTGGACAATACGTCGCCAGTAGCGGGGTAGCAGCAAGCGGTCGGGACCCGTTGAATTTGCCGAGTGTCTGGCTGGATGTGGCATAATTTAGACTTAGTCTAATTCATATTTTGCGCAGATTACACCCTCCTATAGTAAACCCGGGCCGGAGAAACATCTTCTCATTAAATAGTCTATATACCATTTTAATTATTGCTACACGGCAAGCCGTAAACCGATTACCAGCAGCATGCTGGCAAGCGCCGGGCGCATGATCCTGTCGGGCAACAGAGTGCCGATGTGGCTGCCGATATAGATTCCCGGCAACGATCCGATCAGCAAGCTCACCAATAACACCAGGTCGACCGTTCCCAGGTGCAGGTGACCAAGTCCCGAGATGGCCGTAATCGGCACGGCGTGCGCAATATCCGTACCCACGATACTGACGGCGGGTAATCGCGGATAAAGGAAAAACAGGATTGCTGCACCCAGCGCACCGGCGCCGACAGAGGACAGGGTCACCAGGGTGCCGATCAGGGCTCCGGCCAGGACGGTAAAATGCTTGTAATAGCGTTGATGCACGACCCTGATCCAGGCCATGCGTTCGGACCTGCTGAATGAGACCAGCGGGTTCTTAAAGAGTATGACGAGAGAGGTCAGGATCAGCGCAATACTGAGGCTGGTGGTCACCAGGTGATTGTAATCGGCACCGGTCGTGTCCAGGTGTTTCAGCACCAGTATCGCGCAGAAGGTTGCCGGGATACTGCCAAGGCAAAGCAGGCCGACTATCCGCCAGTAAATTGTCTTGCGCCTGTGATGGACGAAGACGCCACCGCTTTTGGTGATCGCGGCAAATAACAGGTCTGTCCCCACGGCCACGACGGGTTTGATGCCGAAAAACAGGACCAGTATCGGTGTCATGAGGGAACCCCCGCCGACCCCGGTGAGGCCGACGATGAATCCCACGATGAACCCGGCGATTGAATAATCAATATCCATCAGTCAGTTGCGGTGGTTTACCCCAATCGATTGCAGGCGAGCTTGTAATGTAGCGGGGCTTATCTATACTGAAAAGTAATTATTGTGAATATTTTTATACTTGAATCGCATATAAAGTTCCATGAAACTGCAGCAGCTCCGTTATATCTGGGAAGTAGCCCGGCATGATCTGAACGTGTCCGCGACCGCCGAGAGCCTGTATACCTCGCAACCGGGGATCAGCAAGCAGATCCGCATGCTGGAGGATGAACTCGGTATCCAGATTTTCCAGCGCAGCGGCAAGCACCTGACCGAAATCACCCGGGCGGGAGAGTCCATCATCGGTATTGCCGGCGAGATACTCGACAAGGTCGATAACATCAAGCAGATCTCGCAGGAATTCAGTGACAAGGAGCGGGGGGCGCTGTCGATTGCGACCACCCATACCCAGGCGCGTTACGTATTGCCGGATATCATCAAGCAGTTCATCAGCCGTTATCCGCAGGTGTCCCTGCATATGCACCAGGGCACGCCGGTGCAGATCTCCGAACTGGCCGCGAAAGGTACCGTGGATTTCGCCATCGCCACCGAGGCACTGGAATTGTTCGATAACCTGATCATGATGCCCTGCTATCGCTGGAACCGCAGCGTGATAGTTCGGCACGATCATCCGCTGGCCAGTACCACGCCGTTGACCCTGGAGACGCTGGCTGAATACCCGATAGTAACCTACGTGTTCGGATTTACCGGCCGTTCCCAACTGGACCAGGCTTTCAATGCGGCGGGACTTACGCCGAAGGTCGTGTTTACGGCCACCGATGCCGATGTCATCAAGACCTACGTGCGGCTGGGACTGGGTGTAGGCATTGTCGCCAGCATGGCGCATGATCCGGACCAGGACAACGACCTGATGGCGCTGGATGCAAGCCACCTGTTCGAACCGAGCACGACAAAAATCGGCTTTCGCCGTGGTACGTACCTGCGTTCCTACATGTATGACCTGATTGAATTATTTGCCCCGCACCTGACACGGCCGGTGGTGGAAGAAGCCACCCGGACGCATTCGAAGGAAGAGCTGGATGATTTGTTCCGCGACGTGGAGTTGCCGATACACTGATTAGTAACAAGCCATAAGTTATAAGTATGGATTTTGAATGACAACTTTATTTACTTGTCACTACTTATTTCTTGTAACTTATGACTTGCAACATATTTTATATGTAGTCGATGTCGGGATTACTGTCCATGATATCTTTGGCCGCATCGGCCTCGGATGATTCCCGGTTCAGGACTTCTTTCAGAAACTTGAAATAGACGGTATAAATGCGCACCGGTTTGCCTTTCTCTTCCACGATGAAAAAGGGTGCGCGCTCCACCTGGTGTTTTTCGGCAAGCTGCATCCCTTCACTTTGCGGATCTCGCTCATCGGCAATGATGACCCGGTCGATACGGCCCATGAGACCGGCATCCTGCAGCCGGCCCTCGACTTCCCCGCACTTGCGGCAGGGAGACCCGTCCTGCTTGATCTTTTTGATAAAACTGATGTGCATGGGGAGCCCCGATCATTGTTTGACATTGGCAGAGTGCAGGCCGCATTCTTTCATGGTCGATTCTTCCCACCACCAGCGGCCTTCACGCTCATGCTGGTTTGGCAGCACCGGCCGTGTGCAGGGTTCACAGCCGATACTGATATAACCCTGGTTGTGCAGTTCGTTGAACGGGACATCATTTTCCCGGATATATTGCCAGACCCGTGCCGAGCTCCAGTTCGCAAGGGGATTGAACTTGACCAGGGTTTTTTCGTCCGTGGAGAAAGCCTCGTCCTTTTGCACGACCGGCACTTCCGCACGTGTCGGACTCTGGTCCTTTCTCTGGCCGGTGATCCACGCATCCAGGGTAGAAAGCTTGCGGCGCAACGGCATGACCTTGCGGATGCCGCAACATTCCTTGTGGCCGTCCTTGTAAAAGCTGAACATCCCCTTCTCCCGGACCAGCTTTTCCAGGGCCCCGGCATCCGGCGCCATGAAATGGATATTGATGCCGTATTTTTCCCGGACCTGTTCGAAGAAGCGGTAGGTCTCGGGATGCAGGCGCCCGGTATCCAGAGAAAAAACCTGGACATCCGGTTTAATCCGGCTGGCCATGTCAACCAGCACGACATCCTCCGCTCCGCTGAAAGAGATGGCGATATTGTCAAAATTCTCCAGCGCGAGCTTCAGGATATCCTGGGGTGAACTTTCCAGGTATTCCTCGGCCAGGGCCGTCGGGTCAAAATCTTTTGCAGTCATGTAGTCGGGTCCGCCTTTATATTATTTAAGGTATAGCTTGATTCAGGACGGGGGATTCTAGCAAATCTGTATATGCCAATAAATAATAACTGGCTATATTTATATTAGCGGTCGGTATAATTGTTGGCCCGAATCTCCCCGGGGCCGGGTTTGCTCAGGCAGTGTGATGCTCCAGGAGTTCCGGGGCAAGGAAAGTACCATGCGAGGACAGGTCGGTCAGCATGAGGTTTTCATCCCCGGCATAATCGATCATCAGGTGCAGGCGGGAAATATCCCGCAGGCCTGAATCGAGCTTGATGGTGCTGCCGGCATCACGCCCGATCATGATCTGTCCTTCTTTCAGCGGGTGATGCTTGCCATTCTGGTCGATAAACTCCATGCCGTTTTTTGCGGACAGGCGGCACATGTGCCTGGAAAGGCGGATGTCGATCTCCTTGCCGGGCTGTAACTGGACATTGACGACCTCGCCCTTGGGCATCCGTTCCATGTTGCCGGCCCCGATGTCCTTGCCGTTCTTGCCGGTCGGTTCGAACAGGGTGCTCTCCAGCACCAGGGTGTCTTTCAGCTTGTCGCCTTTCTCATCGTTGTCCTCATGCACGGCTTCAATATACTTCTGTTTCTCGGAATAGAGGTACTTGATGATATCCTGGCGTGCGGAAAGGTACTGCATGTACTTGACCAGCGCCACGCGGCGGAGCGGGTTGAGATCATCGTCTTCCTCGGCGTTCAGAGCAGCGATGATGTTCCGCCAGTTATGGTCCTGGGAGAAAATCGTCGTATCGATCTCCCGCAGGGCCTGGTTGATACTTTTGGGGTCTTCAATAGAGCGGGACAGGATTGCCACAAACCGTTTTTCAATCTCCTTGATGGTAATGGCCTCGTTTTTCAGTTGCTTGACCGAAAACTTGACCAGTTCCGTGATCTTTTTTGACGGCACGGAGGTCCTGCCCGCCAGGGCAAACTCAAAGTCAGGTATGGAACAGAACCGAAGTACCTGCTCACCTACGGTGAGTTCCATCGGTTTGCTGAAGAATTTGGTTAACATCTCGATCAAGGTCCTGCTAGAAATCAACCTGGAAATTATATGTCTATACAGGGGATGAAATTGTGAACTGGTTCACAGAAAACTGCCCATCGGGCAAGGCCTGATCCTTCAACCAACCCGGATTTTACACAACTGTGATTCGTGATCACCGGATTCTATCCCCCGCACCGGTCAATTAAATCACAATCGTTATAGTATTAATACCACTTCGGAATGGCGGAAAGGCGGTCAGTCCCGGCATTCAAATTCTGTCTGTTGCTGTTCCAGGATCCGCCTTCGTTGAGCAGGGGGGCAGTGCCCCAGTTCTTCGGCCAGTCGATAGAAATCCGGCAGGTTATAATCGCTGTACGCCAGCAGTGCCCGGAAACCGGGCAGGTAATCCCGGTAGGTGATTACGGCCAGCAGGCTGGCGTTATTGACATTTTCAAACCAGTCGTCGTAACGGCCGGATGCACGACCCTCGTTCATGCGCCTGTATTCCATCGTCATTTCGGCCAGTAATCGTTTTTTCTCCGCCAGCTTCAGCGCGTCGGGACGGCTGGATGCATAAATACCGGAAAGCCTGTCCCGGTAACGAAATACCAGCGACAGGAAAGCGTCCTCCTGCTCACGCATGATTTTGTGGTTCCTGCGCATGGCCGGCGTGCCGTGTTGCTCCAGCCATCGACGCACCCCCGTCACCGCCACGGTATCGGCAAAGGCCTCGTTGAATTTCGTATCGTCCCTGATATACAGGAGTTGATGCGCGAGTTCATGAAAGATCACAGTGGCGAGTCGCGCCTCGTCCCAGCGCAGCATGGTATTCAGGACGGGATCGTCAAACCAGCCCAGGGTTGAATAGGCCGCTACGCCACCGGTAAATACGTCGAAGCCCTGTTCCTGCAATTCACGGGCAAGTTGAGATGCATCGTTCCGGTCGAAATAACCCCGGTAATTCAGGCAACCGACAAACAGGTAACACCATTCCAGTGCCTCGAGTGACAACTTCGGCGCCGCAAACACGTTCCACACGACGTAGTCACGATCCAGGTCGGCGTATTCGCGGTAGCTGTTGTTGTCCGGCAGGCCCAGCTCAGTGGCGGCAAAATCCCTTATGTCGCGAACCCTTTCCAGTTGCCGCCGTACATGCGGAGTCAGGCCTTCATCCTGCAGCACCTCGCTGATCGGTTGTTGCCTGCCGGATATCTCCAGTTGTCCGGCAACCGATTGTGCGTACCAGGCAATGGATGAACATCCCGGTGTGAGCGCAATGAAAAGTGCCGCCAGGATCGTGAACGGGAAAATGGGCCGGCGGAATCCGATCGTCGGCAGTTTATACTGTATAGTATTTGTCAAAACTTCAGCTGGACCGAGTCAATCAGCGAGTTTATACATGGAATTGCAGCGCGGGCAAAAGCTTTCGTTGCATGTTTCATGAATATATTTGTAATGTGCGGAGTTTTCGATGTCTGAAATCCTCATAAACTGTGATGATCTGAACGCCACATTGCAGCAGGCCGGCAGGATCATTGTTGATTGCCGCTATGACCTGGAAGACGGAGAACGCGGTCACCGGGACTACCTCTCTGCACACATCCCGGGTGCAGTCTATGCTGACCTGCATGATGACCTGAGCGGACCGCCACTGACGGATTGCGGCCGCCATCCTTTACCGTCCCCGGATGTACAGAACGCGTTGTTCAGGCGGCTCGGTATTAACCATGATTCCGGTGTTGTGGTCTATGATGACATGTTCGGCGCCTTTGCCGGCCGCCTCTGGTGGATGTTGCGTTACATGGGACACCCGAACGTCATGCTCCTGAACGGGGGATGGCGGCACTGGCTGGAAAGCGGTTACCCGGTACAGGGCGGTGAGCAAAAAAATGTACCCGGGGATTTTACCGGCCTGCCGAGACAGGAATGGCTGGTGACGCTGGACCACGTCCGGGACGTACCGCTACTGATCGATTCCCGTGATCCGGCCCGGTACCGGGGCGAATCGGAGCCGCTCGACAGGGTCGCCGGGCATATTCCCGGTGCGCGTAATCATTTCTGGAAAAACAACCTGCAGGGAAATGGCCTGTTCCGTCCAGCGGCGGATATTCGCGCATCATTTGAACAGTTACTGGCCGGAACGCCGGCCGGGGAAGCTGCTTTTTACTGCGGGTCGGGCGTCACCGCCTGTCATAACCTGGTTGCCGCGGCACACGCGGGACTGTCCCTGCCGCGACTTTATGCCGGTTCATGGAGTGAGTGGTGTGCCGATCCGGATCGCCCGGTCGCTACCGGAGTGGAGTAAGCCTTGCGGTGATGCAGGAATTTTTAGTGAATAATTTCGTTAAAATACTGATAGATACAAGAACGTGTTATCGTATAATGATGACTTGTAACCGGCAATATAAAATAATATGAAACCAGTTTTCAGATTCTTTGGCCTGCTGCTGGTGTGTCTGTTTATCACCGCCGCCCAGGCCGAACAGGGAGAGGAAACCGCTGCAAAACCGGATCCCGCGCTCGAAGCCGTGGAAGCGCTCGGGCTGGATGCCGAGGAAGAAACTGCTGCAGAAGATCCCCTTTCTGAAACGCCGATGCCGGCCGGGGAAACCCTGCAGGAACCCGGACCGGATATCTGGATGGGAGAAGAAGTGCCGGTCACGCCACTCGAGGAAGAACCCCCGCTGTTGAAAGACGTGTTCCTGGTGCTGGATAACTCCGGCAGCATGAAACAAAACGATCCGCAATTTCTCGCCAAAACAGCCGTGGATGAATTTATCGGGCTACTGGATGATTCAACCCGCGTGGGCATTATCATTTTTGATCAGACGGTCCGTAAGCCGGTCCCGCTCACCAGGGTAACCGACGCTACCCGGGAAGAGATATTGCAGAACCTGGATCAGATCAATTACAAGGGACAATACACCGACAGCCCGGCCGCAATAGAAAGGGCGATTTACGATATCAAGTTGAGCGGGCGGGAAGATGCCAGGAAAGTGATCGTTTTCATGACGGACGGTATCGTCGAT
>DATIPP010000032.1:0-2897 GCA_035471825.1 Gammaproteobacteria bacterium | reverse complement strand
TATGCGGTAATCCAGACGGGCGGCAAGCAGTACAAGGTCGAGGCGGGCGACACCCTCAAGGTCGAGAAGCTCGACACCGCCGAGGGCAAAACGGTCAAGCTGAAGGACGTACTTATGCTGGTCGATGGTGACAAGATCACGACCGGCAACCCTTATATTAAGGGTGTCACTGTTTCGGCGAAGGTGAATGTCCACGGCAGACACGGGAAGATCGATATCATCAAATTCAAGCGCCGTAAAAATCACCGCAAGCATATCGGTCACCGGCAGGACTACACTGAACTCTCGATTACCGGTATCAAGGCTAAATAGAATTTCAGAAGGTAAGTACTCATGGCACATAAAAAAGCAGGCGGCAGTACACGCAACGGCCGTGATTCCCAATCCAAGCGACTCGGCGTGAAGAGATTCGGCGGCGAGTCCGTCAGGGCCGGCAACATCCTCGTCCGGCAGCGCGGCACGAAATTCCATGCCGGCACCAACGTTGGCTGCGGCCACGACCACACGCTTTTCGCCACCGCAGACGGCAAGGTGGAGTTCAAACAGAGGGGCCCGAAAAAGCGCACCTTTGTCAGCGTGGCGCCCGTCCAGTAAGACTTCTTTCTTTATAGATGGATAAAAACCCCGCCACAGCGCGGGGTTTTTTTATTTAGAACCTGTCTCAAGATTCCGCACGGTCCGACGAATCTTCAGACAGGTTCTAGTTGAAAGCTGAAAGTTGAAAGTTAAAAAGGCATTATTAGCCATCATCCATGAATGAATCCGGGACCACGTGTCCTTTTCACTTTCAGCAGGGTTAAAAAACACAGCATTTTGTTCCGGGACAAGGCGCGAACCTCGCGAGGAACAGAGTGTATATTTAATACATGAGTACCGGAGCGAGGCGTGTAACGCAATCCCGGGCAATAGGCGAAGTTATTATGAAGTTTGTTGACGAGGCAACAATAGATGTCAAGGCAGGCAACGGCGGCCACGGTTGCCTCAGTTTCCGGCGAGAAAAATACATCCCACGCGGTGGCCCCGACGGCGGCGACGGTGGTGACGGCGGCGACGTTTACCTGGTGGTGGACAAGGGCCTGAACACGCTGGCGGACTTTCGTTACCAGCGCCGCTTCGAGGCCGAGCGGGGACAGGACGGATCGGGACGCGACCGTATCGGCAAGAGCGGCAGGGACCTCACCATTCCCGTTCCCCTCGGGACGCTGGTCTACGACGCCGACACCCGCGAATTGATCGGCGACATGGTTTCTGCTGAAGACAAGCTGCTGGTCGCGAAAGGCGGTGTGCACGGACTGGGCAATGCCCGCTTCAAGAGCAGCACCAACCGGGCGCCGCGCAAGATCACGAAAGGCACGGAAGGCGAATCACGCCGGTTGTTACTGGAGTTGCAGGTATTGGCCGACGTCGGGCTCCTGGGCATGCCCAACGCCGGCAAGTCCACGTTCATCCGCGCCGTGTCCGCCGCAAAACCGCGGGTCGCGGATTATCCGTTCACCACATTGCACCCCAACCTCGGCGTCGTGCGTGTGAGCCAGGAGCAGAGTTTCGTGGTGGCGGACATTCCGGGACTGATCGAGGGAGCAGCAGACGGCACCGGGCTCGGTATCCGGTTTCTGAAACACCTGGCGCGAACGCGGTTGTTGTTACACCTCGTTGATATCGGCCGTGCCGACTCGGTCGACAATGCTATCCGTGATATACACATTATTGAAAAGGAACTGGAACAGTATGGCGGTGACGTCGCGAACAAGGAATGCTGGCTGGTGTTGAACAAGGCAGACCTGCTGGGAACGGAAAAAGCGGAAGCATTCAGACAGGAACTGGGAAATGAATCGGGGAATCAGCGTCCCGTGTTCGTAATTTCGGCGATCAGCGGTGACGGCTGCAAGGCACTCACGCAGGCGATCATGCGCTGGCTGGAGAAACAACAGCAAGAAGAGAAACGGACCGAGATATCATGAAAAAAAATGACAATAATGGCCGAGTCGGCCTGCGCGCCGCGCGCCGCTGGGTGATCAAGCTCGGCAGTTCATTGTTGACCAACAACGGTTGCGGCCTGCGGCTCGAGTCCATGCAGACCTGGGTGACACAGGTCATGGCCCTGCGTAACGCGGGCAGCGATGTCGTTATCGTGTCATCCGGCGCGATTGCAGAGGGGATCACGAGACTCGGGTGGACAGAAAGGCCCAGCGCCATCCACGAGTTGCAGGCGGCGGCAGCCATCGGCCAGATGGGGCTGATCCAGGCCTATGAAACCAGCTTCCAGCAGTTCAACGTGCATACCGCGCAGATACTGCTGACGCATGACGATATTTCCGATCGCAAGCGTTATCTCAACGCGCGTAGCAGCCTGAGGACATTACTACAACTCGGCGTCATACCGGTTGTGAACGAAAACGACACGGTATCCACCGACGAAATCCGTTTCGGGGATAACGACACCCTGGCCGGTCTGGTCGCCAACCTGATCGAGGCTGACGTGCTGGTCATACTGACGGATCAGGAAGGACTGTTCGAAACTGATCCGCGGGATAACCCGGCGGCAAAATTGATTGAAACGGCCGAGGCCGGTTCGCCGGACCTGGAAAATTTTGCCGGCAAGGGCGGGCAACTGGGACGCGGCGGCATGCTGACCAAGCTGCGCGCGGCGGCGATCGCCGCCCGTTCCGGTGCCGATACAGTCATCGCCTCGGGCCTTACCGAGAATATCCTGACCCGCATTGCCGCTGGCGACAACCTGGGCACGCACCTGATCAGCGACAAGGCGCCGCTGGCGGCACGCAAGCAATGGCTGGCCGGGCAGTCCCGCCTGCATGGCAAGCTGGTGCTGGATAAAGGCGCGGTCGACGTATTACGCCGCTCGGGCAAGAGCCTGCTCGCGGTCGGCGTGACGGACG
>DATIPP010000031.1:0-2062 GCA_035471825.1 Gammaproteobacteria bacterium | reverse complement strand
CCCCTTTGCGGTACGAGTTTATGGCCTCGTTACCGATTGCCGGACTCGACGGCACCATGCGCAAGCGGCTGAATGGTGATGTTCCTCTTGGTAACGTGCGTATCAAGACCGGTTTATTACGCAGCGTGCGCAGCATGGCCGGTTATGTCCGGAGCAAAACCGGCAAGCAATACCTGGTCGTGTCACTGCAGAACCACGCCGGTATCCAGAACACCACCGGCACGCTTATCCAGGACGAAATATTGAAATGGCTTTACCAGCACTAGGCGCTGGTAAACAAGGATTATCGTCTCTCGGGCAACCCGATTTCCATTGTTTTACCGCCAAAACCGTCCCGGGTGCAATGGGCACGAATTTTTACCTGGCTGATATCATCGGGCAATGAAACAAAATGCAACGGACGAGTGAATGATTGCTGTCCTACGTGCGGGTGCCTGAGTACACGGCCGGTAATTACCTCGTCATCCAACGTCAGTATTTCCCAGCGATCCGCATAATGATCCCAGCCGGTGTCTTTGTGGCTGACAGTGACAAAAAACGTGTAGCGGGAATCGCCTTCATATTTAATATCAGCTTCAATCACATCCGCGTAATCGGCATAAGCCGGGAATGCAGGAACAATAAACAATAGTACAAGGAAAGCTGTGTATTTCACTGGTACGCTTTTAAGCCCTGTTACATGATTTTCTTGTCAAGCAACAGGTTCAAAGTGTAGCGCACGCCGAAACCCGTCGTATCGGTGGGTATATGCGCCAGGCCGCCCTTGTGATTGCTGCTGGCCAGGTCAACATGTATCCATTGGCAGTCGTTTTTTACAAAGTGCTTCAGAAAACGTGCAGCCAGTATGTGATCTGCTGCCCCTTCCGGTGAACATTGCTTGATGTCAGCAATTTTACTTTGCAGTTGCCTGTCATAATCTTCATCCTGGGGAAATGGCCATACGCGTTCGCCGCTGTCATGGCCTGCAGCGATCAGTTTCGGGTGAAACTTTTCGTTGTTGGTAAATATACCGCTGTAAACAGTCCCGAGCGCCATCATGCAGGCTCCCGTCAGGGTGGCATAATCTATGATCAGTTTTGGTTTCTGTCTTGATACCAGGGCCAGGGTATCCGCCAGCACCATCCTTCCTTCGGCATCCGTATTGACGACTTCGATACTTGTTCCATCACAGGCCGTCACGACATCATTCGGCAAGTATGATTTGGGCCCGATATGATTCATGGCCAGTGCCAGCCAGCATTCCACCGGGTAATTGACTTTCAGTCTTGATAATGCGAGGAATGTTCCCAGCGCAACGGCACTGCCCTGCATGTCTTCATGCATGCCGAACATGTAACGCGGCGGTTTCAGGCTGACGCCACCGGTATCGTAGCAAATACCCTTGCCCACCAGCGCCAGCGTATTTGCCCTGGCTTTGCCTGCGGGTTTATAACGCAGGCGGACAATACCGGCATCCTGCGTTGCGCTGCCCTGGCAGACAGCCAGGAAAGCGCCGGCCTTTTTCTTTTTGAGTTCGCTGACACCGTAAAAATCGAGTTTCCATTTGTTCTCAGCAGCCAGTTTTTTCACCCGTTTAAGGTAATCTGCCGGCGTGAGTTTGTTCGGCGGCAGCATCGCAAGGCTGCGTGCCAGCGCGTTGCCTTCAGCCTCGGCGAATGTGCTGCGGAAACCATCCCGCGCCTTTACACCGTATAAACAGATTGTTTTCAGATGATTTTTTTTACCGGTTTTTTTCTTGAACACCGGCATTTCCGCATTGGCAGCGAGTGTGGCGGCAAGTAATGTTTCTGCAATTCGTTCCTGCTCCCGCTTGTTGAAACCGGCAACCACTAAACCGATTGTTTCGATGTTCCTGTGGGTATTGACCAGTTTCCTGGCAAGTGTCAGCAATGCAAAACTGTCCCTGCCGGCCTTGATACAGGCCACGGAAACGCGCGTTACCGATTTATTGGGCAAATCCAGTGTCAACGGGCTTTTGTCTTCTTCCTTGCGGTGGCTCCGGTCGCGTCTCTGCTTTATCTCTTTCAGGTAGGGTAATTTACTCAACTCCTTTCCGCCCGGT
>DATIPP010000030.1:0-4220 GCA_035471825.1 Gammaproteobacteria bacterium | reverse complement strand
GCGTGTAGAACAGGCTGGTTTGGGTACGAGGTGGCAGTTCCAGGGTGTACTTGACGGAATCGATGTCCACTTTATCGAACTCGCCGCCGTTGTTTTCTGCATTGTTGATTTCCCAGTAAGGGTCGTTGAAATTCCGCCAGACTTCGATACTGACCGGCAGGTCGCGGTTGTTTTCCAGCTTGATCTCCCATTCCTGACGCCGGTCATAACCGGATATATTGCCTTTCCGGTCAAACAGGTAATTGTCGGTCTTCTCGGTCATGAGCAAGGCTCCGATTTTTACCTCCCGGGAAGCGCCGAAATCCAGTTCCACTTTCTGGTCTACCGGTATGTATTTACTTTGGACCTGGCCGATGTAGGACAGGTGTTTTTCCCCGTTCAATCGCCGGAAGAATTTCATCTTGCCGTTCGGCAAGGGTTCCTCGCCCAGTTTGTGCTCTTCGTCGTTTTTAAACGTGATGATCCTGTGCGTTGTCTTGCCGAACCTTTCTTCTTCGTAGCGATAGAGGTTTTTTACCGGTATGCCGGAGACGGAAAAGGAAGGCAGGCGCTTTCCCCAGCCGTTGCGAATGTCTTCCGTCCCTTCGATGGTATAAAGAAAATATTCGGACAGACCTTCCTTGATGATGGCTTTTTGCGCCACGATGCTTTCGGCACCGGCCATATCGGCGGCATTGCTGAGTTCCCGGTAGGCCTTGACGCGTAATTCCTGTTCCGCCCGTGTCATGGGTTCGGGCAGTCCCTGGCCGGGACGGTTATAAGGGTCCTTGCGTCCGGCCAGCGCGGCTATTTCGTCCAGCATGTGGATACTGCCGACAATCACCCGCGTTGTCGCCCGTTCGTAATCTTCGCCACTGCGATTATTGACGGTCACATATGCATCAAGCTGCAAAGTCTTTTCATCCCTTGAGAGCGTGCCATTGTACAAGGCGTGCCAGTTGATCCCGGAAGTGAAGAAGGTTATCTCGACGGCTACCGGTCCCTCGATCGCGGATTCGATCGTCCAGATCGCGCTGCCCTTGATTCCGGGCGGGTAACGCACCTCGAGTAATCGCACCTTGTCAGAATGTTTCGGCGCGGTCAGTTGTACCGAGGTGGGATCGATAAGTGTATTCTCCCAGCCGAACTCCAGGCGGTTGATGCCTTTTTTGAGGGTCAGGGTGCGCTGTTCGCGTACCAGCGTCAGGTCGGCCGAATTGTAAACCGTCAACTGGGTCCGGTCCCGGGCGGGGAGTGTGACGAGGTCTATTTTCGCCTGGGCGTTGATGCCGGTTAACAGGCACACCCAGCATGTCATAATGAAAACCGGGTATTGTCGCATGATAATGTTCCCTTTTGTTTCTGTTGTTCCTGTTAACGAAACGGCAGTGTAAAGGGGTTAACGGATGGAAATTCTATGGCGGTTTTTTCCTATTACTCGAATCTCAGCAAGACAAACAAGGCCATTTACCGGGCGAGTGATCGTGCCGGCATCATACGACTGAAAAATCACGCCGATATTCGGGCGTTGATCCCAGGCATCGAACAGGCACTGCAAGCGGAAGATCGACTACAGGTGCTGGCGTGCTGCCAGGAACTGGTTGAACGGATGGCCGGGGACCTGCAGGTTCCGCCGGTAACAGTGAAGGTTTTTGCCGTAAGGCCCAGTCACGACTGGGGTGAATTACACGGCCTGTACGAACCCGGAGAAGGACGACGGCGTGCCTGCATCAGTGTCTGGATACGGACGGCTCGGCACCGGCGCATCGTTGCATTCCGGACTTTCCTGCGCACCCTCCTGCACGAGTTCTGTCATCACCTGGACTATGAAATGCTGGGCCTGGCGGATTCATTTCATACCGAGGGATTTTTCAAGCGCGAGTCGGCGCTTTTCAAGCAACTGGTTCCGGACTAGAACCTGTCTCAAAATTCCCCGCGGCTCGCGGGGAATTTTGAGACAGGTTCTGGGTGAACGCCTTAATGAGCATGATGATCCCGCTGACGAACATCAGCGTGTAGATGTAAAGATGAAACCTTGCCACCTCAATCTTCAGTAAATGTTGCCGGGCATAATAGACACCCGGCATTGCCCCCAGTCCCAGCATCACGCCGTAGGTCGCTGTGTGCAGGGTGAGTGCGCCGATGATGAACAAGGCAATATAAATCATGTAGCGACGGATTGATTTTCAGTGGGTTTGTGCCAGTATTTCCCCGGAGCGGAGTATAATCCCCCTGATACGGGAAAATTACAGAATAAACGACAATATTCACCATGATTGAAACAATGCAACGTGATCCCTTTCCGCGGGCAATACCGGCCAGGCGTGGTGCGGCCTGGATTTCCGAGGGCTTCGAATTTTTCAAGGAGGATGCACTGAGCTGGATTGGTGCTTCACTGCTGTTTTTTATTATCTCGCTCGCTGTTTCCGTCGTCCCGATACTGGGCAGCCTGGCTGTCTATTTCCTGACCACGCTGTTTTTTGGCGGACTCATGCTGGGTTGCCATGCGCGTCAACAGGGTGGTGAATTCAGCGTCAATCACCTGTTCGCCGGGTTCAGTCAGAATACTCCACAATTACTGATACTCGGCGGAATATACCTGGCGGGTAATATCATCATAATCATCCTGGTCATAGTCAGCATTTTGTTCCTGCCCGGCGGGGGCATGGGGGTCCTGGAGAAGATCGCCAGCAACGATCCGGTACTCATCCGGGAAATGCTGGCGTTTGTATCGCTGGTAGTATTGATCGCACTGGCATTGTACCTGCCGTTGATCATGGCCATGTGGTTTGCGCCGGCACTCGTAATGCTGCAGGATGTCAGCGCGGTCCGGGCGATGCAACTGAGTTTCATGGCCTGCCTGCTGAATATCGTGCCATATCTGATTTACGGCATACTGGCACTGGTGCTGATGATTCTCGCGGCCATTCCGTTTGGACTCGGTTTCCTGGTGCTTTTCCCGGTGATCACGGCCAGTATTTACGCGGCCTGGCGGGAAATCTTTCAACCGGCGGCCTGATTCCTAGCTTTCACCCCAGAGTTCTTCCAGGCGCTGGTCCCGGCCACAGGAATAGCGGTAAAACTTGTAGCGAATGGGATTCTTCTTGTAATAATCCTGGTGATAGTCCTCGGCCGGATAAAATTCGCTTGCCTCTGTTATTTCGGTCACAACAGGTGCATCAAACGGCTTCGTTTTCTCCAGTGTTGCTTTTGACTGTTCCGCCAGCCTTTTCTGTTCCTCGTTGTGGTAAAAGATGCCGCTGCGATACTGGTTGCCCTTGTCGCAAAACTGGCGGTCCGGGGTGGTGGGATCAATGTTGTGCCAGAAAATATCCAGCAGTTTTTCATAGGTGACCTTTGCCGGGTCATAGGTGATCTGGATGGCCTCGGCATGGCCGGTAACACCGCTGGACACCTGTTCGTAGGTCGGGTTTTTGATATTGCCGCCGGTATAACCCGAAGTGGTGGATATGACACCGTCTACCTTGTCATAAGGGGGTTCCATGCACCAGAAGCAGCCACCGGCAAAGGTGGCGACTGCGATGTTGTCAGTCGTGAATGGTGTATCATCATCCGCCACGAGTGCCGGCGTAAATGCAACCATTGACAACGTAAACAGACAAACAGAAATTATGAAGCGCATGGAAGCCCCGCTTGTTCAGGTTTCAGATTTTGACAATGGATAATGCAAATAGTTTTCGTGGAAGTACATGAAGTCTGGATGTGACGCAAATCAGCTATACTGGAGGCAATAATGATGTTCAAACACAAACTCCGGATACCCGCCGCAGGCGATGCACTGCCGGGCCGTGACGAGGTAATGCCGGTTACCAACCGTCATTTTGTCAACGGAACTCCGATTCTTCCGCCGTTTCCCGAGGATATGGGAACGGCCCTGTTTGGACTGGGATGTTTCTGGGGAGCGGAACGTCTTTTCTGGGAGACGCCGGGAGTCTATACCACCGCCGTTGGTTATGCCGGCGGGACGACACCAAACCCGACCTACCACGAAGTATGCACAGGCAGTACCGGGCATGCCGAAGTCGTACGGGTGGTATTTGACCCGTCGGCAATTCCTTACAAATCTCTGCTCGCGAAATTCTGGGAGGCACATGACCCGACCCAGGGCATGCGCCAGGGAAATGATGTCGGTACGCAGTACCGTTCCTGTATTTATACCTGTTCCGAAGCACAGGAACATGCTGCAGGGGAATCGCTGGAACGCTATCAACAATCACTGG
>DATIPP010000029.1:0-3939 GCA_035471825.1 Gammaproteobacteria bacterium | reverse complement strand
AGTAAGACAGCACGCACGATTATAGAAAAAGTTCTCGGTGAAAATCGCGATATGCTCACTGAACCCGAAGCCAAGGATATTTTATCTGCGTATGACATACCCGTGGTTGAAACCCGGATCGCGAGTAGTGTCGAGGATGTCGCGGAGGCTGCTGATGGACTCGGTTTTCCTGTGGTACTGAAAATACTGTCAAAGGATATTTCACATAAATCGGATGTCGGCGGCGTATTGCTGGGCATTGAATCCCGGCAAATCCTTGAAGCCGCCGCCGAAGGCATGTTGGCACGGATCAGGAAATTGCAGCCGGACGCCGATATCGAGGGCTTTACCGTGCAGAAAATGGAGACCCGCCCGGCTGCCCATGAACTGATTATCGGTGTTGCTACTGATCCGATATTCGGTCCGGTGATACTTTTCGGCCAGGGCGGTACTTCCGTTGAAGTAGTGGATGACAAGGCGGTGGCGCTCCCGCCGTTGAATATGAAACTGGCCAATGATCTGGTGTCCCGTACGCGCATCAGCAAAAGACTGCAAGGTTACCGGGACGTGTCTTCAGTCGATTTGGCGGCGTTAAATTCCACCCTGGTCAAGATTTCCCAGCTGGTTGTCGATAATCCCGAGCTGGTTGAACTGGACATCAATCCCCTGTTTGCTGACAGCGATGGCGTAATCGCACTGGACGCCAGGATAAAAATCTCAGCGACAGGATTGTCGGGTCCAGAAAGACTGGTAATCAGGCCCTACCCGCAGGAACTGGAAGAGAAAGTGGTACTGGATTCCGGCATGGAAATCGTCCTCCGGCCCATCAGGCCGGAAGACGAGCCCGCGCACCATGAATTTCTGAACAAGACAGACAAGAAAGATATCTATTTCAGGTTCTTCCGGGCGGCCGGAAATTTCACGCATCCGTCTCTCGCAAGATTCACACAAATCGATTACGACCGGGAGATGGCATTTATCGCCACCGCGAGGAATGAAAAGAATGAATTCGAAACACTGGGTGTCATAAGGGCGGTGAGTGATGCGGATAATAATGAATCTGAGATAGCCATCATCGTGCGATCGGATGTACAGGGTCGTGGAATCGGAACGAAGTTAATGGAAAAGATGCTGCAGTATTGCCGTGACAGGGGAACGAAAAAAATCATGGGCCAGGTTCTGATGGAAAACACCGCCATGCTGCACATGGTGAAAAAATTCAATTTCAGCACGCATGCGAATCCTGACGAACCGGGTGTTGTGACGATATTGCTGGATTTATGCGGGGAATGAAAGATCGAAAAGCAGCCGGGAAATGTCACAGCCCTCATATATGATTGGTGCGCGAGGTGAGAATTGACAAATTTGTAGGGAACAAAATTGGGCAAGCTTCAGCTCACACTCCCGAAGAACGGGTTTTTAAGGCCCGTGCCGCCGCTTTCGAACATCCCTGTTCTTCCGCGGCACTAGTACATCCTGTACGTCATCTACCAATTACGCAGTACCGACCGGAGACATAGAAAGTTGTTTCAGGATGAATGTGGTTGACTATTGGTGCCGGGGGAGGGACTCGAACCCTCACTCTGTCGCCAGAACCGGATTTTGAGTCCGGCGCGTCTACCAGTTCCGCCACCCCGGCAGTTTAACGATTGTAACCCGATTGAGATCCCCTGATGTATCCGATAGGACGCCCCGTCCGGCGCGGTCGCTCACGGACGTCCTGTCCTCCGCGACATTAATACGTCCTGTATGTCATCTACCAGTTCCGCCACCCCGGCATGATTAATGATTGCAACCTGTCTGGGATCTCCTGATGTATCCGATGGGACGTACCGTCTACGCGGTCGCTCGCGGATGTCCTGTCCTCCGTGACATTAATACATCCTGTATGTCATCTACCCGTTCCGTAGCCACCCTCGCGCATCGGGAAAGGCAGGCAAGTATAAGTAATGTACTGAATGGATTAAACCCTCCCGGCGTTGTTTTCTGCTACTATCGCGCGCCATGCGCCGTGACGAGTTTTCCTATGATCTGCCCGAAGAGCTGATTGCCCAGTATCCTGCCGACAAGCGGGGCAGCAGCCGTTTACTTTGTTTGCATGTCCCCGGGGGTGAGTTGGAGGACCGGATGTTCAGGGAGTTGCCCGAACTGTTACGGACGGGTGATTTACTGGTATTCAACGACACGCGTGTTATTCCGGCACGATTGTATGGTCACAAGGAAACCGGTGGCAAGGTCGAGATCCTGGTAGAACGCTTGCAGGGTAAACGCCGGGCCGTGGTCCAGTTGCGTGCCAGCAAGACGCCCGCACAGGGCAGCATTATCCGGATTGAAAACAATGCAAGCCTTAAGGTCATTGACCGGGAAGACGATATGTTCATGGTGGAATTTGCCGGTGACGAGGACCCGCTTAAACTTTTGGAACGGGCCGGCCATATGCCATTACCTCCCTACATCCATCGCAGCGATGAAACAATCGACCGGGAACGTTACCAGACGGTTTATGCCACGACGCCCGGAGCCGTAGCCGCGCCAACAGCAGGCCTGCATTTCACGCCGGAAATCTTGTCGGAGCTGGAATCTTCCGGTATCGAGTCGGCATTTGTTACCCTGCATGTCGGTGCCGGCACGTTTCAACCTGTGCGCGCTGAACACATCGAGGACCACCGGATGCACAGCGAGTTTGCCTCCGTACCGGAAATCGTTTGTGAAAAGGTAAACCAGGCCAGGGAACGGGGCGGTCGCGTAATCGCCGTCGGAACAACCAGCGTCCGCTGCCTGGAAGTGGCCACGCGTGACGGTAGCCTGCTTCCCTTCAAAGGCGAGACGGATCTTTTCATTTATCCGGGATACAGTTTTCGTGTAGTTGATGCCCTCATTACAAATTTTCATTTGCCGGAGTCGTCCCTGTTGATGCTGATTTCCGCTTTCGCGGGAAGGGATCAGATTATGAATGCCTATAAACACGCCATCCGCGAACGATACCGCTTTTACAGTTACGGTGATGCGATGTTTATTAGTCAATAAGTGAAGAAGGAAGCGTAAAAAATGAAGAGTAAAATCGTTCCATGAAATTTGAATGTCGTTCACGGGATGGTGAAGCACGGCGTGGCACCCTGCATTTCGAACGGGGGATTGTCGAGACACCGGTGTTCATGCCGGTCGGAACCTACGGTGCCGTCAAGACGCTGACACCGGACGAACTGCAGGAACTCGGCAGTCGGATTATCCTCGGCAATACCTTCCACCTGATGTTGCGCCCCGGCATGGAAATCATCCGGGACCACGGCGGACTGCATGAATTCATGGGCTGGTCGGGACCGATACTTACCGACTCGGGCGGTTACCAGGTCTTCAGCCTGGCCGAGGCGCGCGAGATCACTGAAGAAGGGGTGCAATTTCGATCCCCGATCGACGGTGAGCCCGTATTCCTGGGACCGGAAAATGCCGTCCGGATCCAGCATGAACTGAACAGCGACATTATCATGATATTCGATGATTGCACGCCGTATCCCGCCAGCGAACAGCAGGTGCGTGAATCAATGCAGTTGTCGCTGCGCTGGGCGAAACGCTCACACGAGGCCCACGGTGATCACTCCGCGGCCCTGTTCGGAATCGTACAGGGAGGCATGTACCCCGCGTTGCGTGACGAATCCCTGGGGGGGCTTGTTGATATCGGGTTCGACGGATATGCCATCGGCGGCCTGTCCGTGGGTGAGACGCTGGAGGAAATGCTGTCTGTGCTTTCGCATGTCACGCCGCAACTGCCTGCCGACAGGCCCCGCTACCTGATGGGGGTCGGTACGCCGGAAAATATCGTCGAGGCCGTCCGCCGTGGTATCGACATGTTTGATTGCGTGCTGCCTACCCGCAATGCCCGGAACGGCCACCTGTTCACCTCGACCGGTATCGTACGCTTGCGCAATGCGGTGAACCGCAACAACCGGGCACCCATCGACC
>DATIPP010000028.1:0-11043 GCA_035471825.1 Gammaproteobacteria bacterium | reverse complement strand
CTGGTAGAATCCATCCGCCGCCACCCGGACCAGGAAAACCTCAAGAGAATGATCGGGGCGGCCGGGTTCGGTAAGGTCGAATACCATAATCTTTCCGGCGGGATCGTTGCCGTGCACCGGGCCTGGAAGTTATAGAGTTATCATGATTATCCTGTTCATAAACCGGACCGAGACATTATTGAACCAGCTCCTGTCGCAGGACCCGGTGGCCATGACGGCGTTGCAGGAGATTGCAGGCAAGTGTATCGCAGTGGAATTCACTCGTCCCGATGTCATTGTGAACATTCATTGCCTTGAATCCGGTGTTCGCCTGGCGGCGGACAGTGGAGACAAACCTGACGTTACCATTCGCGGGCGTCCCGTGGCCTTTGCCGGGCTGTTGCTTCGCCAGTCCCGTGACACGACCGGCTTCCCGCGGGAGATGGAGATTACCGGTGATGTGGCACTGGCCCAGTACTTTCAGCAACTCATGAAAAACCTGGATCTCGACTGGGAAGAATACCTGTCGCAGCAGGTGGGTGATACCATGGCGCACAAGCTGGGGAACCTGTTCCGGGGCGTTCACCGTTTCTCGAGGGAAACCGCTGCGACTCTTGGTATGGACATCAGCGAATACCTGCGTTTTGAAAGGGAGACAGTGCCGGACCAGAGCGAAGTGGATGAATTCATTACCGGCGTTGATGAATTGCGTAACGACATCGAGCGGCTCAAGCAACGCATCAGCAGGCTGGAAAACGTTTCGAAGAAAGAATAACAACAATCATGGTTAATTTCGGCGAACTGTTCAGGCTGCTCACGATCCAGCGTATCCTTATCCGCTACGGCCTGGACGAGATCGTCTTCGCCACGCACCTGTTCCGTCCCGTCCGTTTCCTGTTTTACCTGTTACCCTGGAACTGGTTCCGTCGCCGCCACGGCCCGCGCGCGGAAAGACTGCGCAAGGCGCTGGAAGACCTCGGCCCGACTTTCGTCAAGCTGGGACAGGTCCTGTCGACGCGCCGGGATCTCCTGCCCGAGGATATGGCCGATGAATTCGCCCGCCTGCAGGATAGCGTACCGCCGTTTCCGACGGAGGAGGCACGTCGCATTATCGAGAAGTCCCTCGACCAGCCGATAGCGGAAGTCTTCGACGAGTTCAGCGAAACCCCGCTTGCTTCCGCCTCGATCGCACAGGTGCACAGCGCCAGTCTCAAGGACGGTCGCAAGGTGATCGTCAAGGTCGTGCGGCCGGGTATCGAACGCGTCATCAAACGCGACCTCGGCCTGTTGTATTTCCTTGCCGACAAGGCGGAACGTTTCTCCGCCGTTGGCCGGCGGCTCCGGCCGACCAACGTGGTCAACGAATTGCACAAGACGATAATGGGTGAACTCGATCTGATGTGCGAGGCGGCCAATGCCTCGCAATTGCGGCGCAACTTCGCCGGGTCGGACAAGCTGTACGTCCCCGAGGTGGAATGGAAATACACCAGCCGGAATGTCATGGTCATGGAACGCATCTCGGGCATCCCGGTCAAGGACACCCGGCAACTGGTGGCTGCGGGCGTGGATCTGAAATGGCTTGCGGCCGCCGGTGTGGAGATATTTTTCACCCAGGTGTTCCGCGACAGTTTTTTCCATGCTGACATGCACCCCGGCAATATCTTTGTGAGCAGGCCGAAACCCGGCATACCGCCGCGGGTGCTGGTCGTGGACTTCGGCATCATGAGTTCGCTGAGTGAATTCGATCAGCGTTACCTCGCGGAAAACTTCATAGCGTTTCTCAACCGCGACTACCAGCGCGTGGCCGAACTGCACGTGGAATCCGGCTGGGTGCCGGCGGGCACGCGTGTGGATGAGTTCGAGGCCGCGATCCGCACGGTTTGTGAACCACTCTTCGACCGCACCATCCAGGAGATCTCCTTTGGAATGTTGTTATTACGCCTGTTCCAGACGGCACGTCGTTTCGGCATGGTAATCATGCCGCAGCTTTTGTTGCTGCAGAAAACCCTGGTGAACATCGAGGGCCTGGGCCGGCAACTGGATCCGGAACTGGACATCTGGAAAACTGCGCGGCCGTTGCTGGACCGCTGGATGAGCGACCGGATGGGTATACGCGGGTTGTACAAGGGCACGAAAGAAAACCTGCCCCGCTGGCTGGACCGCCTGCCGGAACTGCCCAACAAGACTATTGATCTCATTGAACGCCTGCGCGACGGGCGCGTTCAGTTTGCCATGCGTTCGGAAGACATCGAGGAACTGCGCAAGGAAATCCGTGCCTCCAACCAGCGCACCGTGATGGCGATTATCGGGTCGACCTTCGTGATCTGCGCCGCAATTATTTATGGCCTTGATGGCTTTTCACCCGTTATGATCGGCGGCGCGCCGGTGCTGACCTGGGCGCTGGGGATAACGGGTTTGGGGTTACTGGTTTTTTCAACGAGTGATTGAAAAACCGTGTATGGCAATTGGTGAATAGTGAATGGCGGGTGGTAGATAATATATAAAAATGATTTATGTAAAAAGTTGGCGGAAAATCATGGGAAAGGATTCAAAAGAGACTGCTCAAAATAAAGATGCCAGTGCTCTGCCCGATCTGTTTTTCCTGATTTCAGAGAGTTTAATAAAAAGAATGCATCTATAAGTCTGGAATATATCATTAATTTATCGAAACAAATGCTGCCGTTTGAAAACTGCAGAAGGAAACCATCCAGAGCTTCTTCTTATACTCCGTTTGTTTTGCGTTGAGTCCTTTGACGCGTCAAAGACTGTGATTCCAATGAATCTTGTGAATTATGGGGGAATTTGAATTCGTCAGAATATTCCGTCCAGAAAAACACGCCCCGGTAGTCCTGATTCGCTGTCTTGATGTAGTGCGCCAGGGCATCGAGATTGTCTTCTCTCCAAAGTTTCAGGTTGCCAGGTAAATCGGGTGCTTTTCTTTCTCATATGATTCTGTTCCGTATTTCCGGGACCTTGCCATAATTTCTTCTTCATCTTTATTTGGAAAAACTTTGCGAATTTTGGACTTTACGATATTGAGAGAGGGTTTATTCATATTTTTATTTACTTAGATAATTTATTCTGGGTTTTAAGCCTCTCTTTTTTTATAAAAAGGTTTCGCCTTTTAGCGGCGCCCTCCTTGTTGGTTACTTCTTGCGGAGCGTGCAACAAGAAGTGACCCGCCGTTCAAAAGCGGAACCAATGTATCTAATGAATGAAGATTTCTCGCTTCGCGCGGAATGACGGAAAAACACTCAAAAGGCGAATCAGTAGATATAGAAGTAAATTAACCTACTCTTCCATTATCCAAGCCTTTGCCTCTTCGTATTCATCATAATCAAAAGATCTGATCTCGGCGTTGACAAAGTGATTGGCGATTTTCGGCAGGATGGATGCAATATCGCTGTTGGTGGCAGGGGCGATTTTCCGAATTTTTTTATGATGGTCATTGATGAACTTGAGATGATTGATGAGGGCACCGAAATCTTTCCACCCCGGGAAGGTTTCTGTATGAATGATCAGTCCGGCGAGATCGCCGCGTTCCTCGATGTAGTCATCCAGTTGCTTCGCGATGTTTTCAAAGTCGGACTTTTGCAACGGCCCGGCGGGCTGAATGGTGGCGATGCCGTATGTTCTGTCGAGATCGAGTATAAGCATGGTTTGTATCGTTAGGATCTGGCCAGTGCGCTTTCAACCTGGTCCCGTTTCTCCTTCCCGTCCAGAATCTCGATCAAGGCGAGCGCAAAGTCCATGGCAGTTCCTGGGCCACGTGATGTGATCACCGTGCCGTCGCGGACTACAGGATCACCGGAGATTTCCGTGTTGGCGAGTTTGAGTTTTTCCAGGAAACCCGGATAACTCGTGGCTTTCTTTCCTTCGAGCAGCCCGGCATTGCCGAGCACGGTAGGTGCGGCGCAGATGGCCGCGGTGAATTTTCCGCTGTCGGCAATCTTGTTGAGAAGTTTCAGGATGCGCGGATCGTTATCGAGGTTTTCAGCACCGTCCCTGCCGCCGGGCAGGACGACCATGTCGTAATCGTCCTTCAGCGCGGTATCAAGGTCAGTGTCCGGCATGAGTTTTACGCCACGGCTGGCAGTAACTGTTTTACTGTTGAGGCCCGCAGTGACGACATCGATTTCAGCGCGCCGTAAAAGATCAATAATCGTTACCGCCTCGAGTTCTTCGCAACCCTGTGCCAGTGGTACGAGTACTTTTGGCATAATGTGTGAATGTTTATGACTGTCTTTCTTTCAGGATAACGAGACCCTTCAGCACGTTCAATGCCTCGTAGAGTTCGTAATCGGAAATCGAAAGGGGAATTTTTTTCTCTTTTTTCTCTTCGGCTTTCCCGTCTTCTTCCGTGTCCTCTTCAACCTCGATGGTCACGTCCACTTCATCTTCGACATTGCCGTTTTCCAGGTGGCCGGAAAGATCGGCTTCCTTGATGATAGAACTGAACTCGTCATCGGCCTTGGCGACCGTGACCTTGTCGATGATGATATCCGGCGCAATCCCTTCAGCCTGTATGGAACGGCCGGACGGCGTGTAATAACGAGCGGTAGTCAGTTTCACCGCGGCACGGTTGGATATTGGCAATATGGTCTGGACGGAACCCTTGCCGAATGTCTGTTCGCCCATGATGATGGCGCGCTTGTGGTCCTGCAATGCGCCGGCGACGATCTCCGAGGCTGAGGCGGAACCGGCATTGACAAGTACCACCATCGGTACATCGTTGAAGACGTCCACCGGCTTGGCGTTGAATCGCAACTGGGAATCGCTGACGCGGCCTTCCGTGTAAACGATCAGTCCCTTTTCCAGGAACATGTCGGAAACAGCGACGGCGGCATTGAGTACCCCGCCGGGATTGTTACGCAGGTCCAGGACGATGCCTTTCAGACTGTTTTCCGTTTTCTCCTTGAGGCTGTTCAGTTCCAGGCGCAGGTCATTGGCGGTATGCGACTGGAAATTCGAGATGCGGATATAGGCAAATCCCGGTTCGAGCATACGGGTGCGGACACTCTGAACCTTGATAATATCCCGGGCGATGGTGATCTTGAGCGGTTTCTCTTCTCCCTCGCGGATGATGGTCAGGGTGATCTCGGTACCCGGCTTGCCGCGCATGCGCTCAACGGCATCGTTCAGTGACAGTCCCTTGACCGGCGTGTCATCCAGCCGGATGATCAGATCGCCGGCCTTGACGCCGGCCCGTTTTGCGGGCGTGTCGTCGATCGGTGCGATAACTTTGACGAAACCGTCTTCCATCCCGACCTCGATTCCGAGACCGCCGAATTCACCGGTCGTGCCTTCCTGCAATTCCTGGTAAGACTCCTTGTCCAGGTAGGAAGAATGGGGATCCAGCCCGGCCAGCATGCCGCGAATGGCATCTTCCAGCAGCTTCCTGTCTTCCACAGGTTCGACATAATCTTTTTTGATCTTGGCGAATACCTCGGTAAAGGTGCGGAGTTCTTCCAGCGGCAATCCCTCGGTATCAATGTTTTCCAGTGCCTCGGTGGTTTCCGCTTCCTCTTCCTGTCCGGGGGAAAGCTGGATACCGACGACCAGCAGAAACACGAAAATTAACAGATTACGAAACAAGAGATTCATTGACTTACTCCACACCTGTGCGGGATTCAGCGTTGTTATTCCGAGAGATTCAAGTTACTGGTTGACCGGGGTATTAGTAGCTTGCAGTGGCCAATCGTTCAATTAAGCAGCAAGCATACAGGTCGCGGCTATAAAGTGACAAGCGCGGAACACGTGTCCTGGACCGGTTTGCAGCGGGTCCATCGCGTACACGGGCAAGCTGCGGTCAGCGCCGGCACCAGATGGCCGGGTTCAACGGTTTGCCCCGGTGGCGAATCTCGAAATAAACGCCGGCGGTCCGCTGACCACCGCTGTCGCCGGAGAGGGCGATCGTCTCGCCGGCCAGCACCCAGTCACCCGGTTTTTTCAACAGGGTCTGGTTATAGCCGTAAAGGCTCATGTATTCATCGCCGTGATCGAGGATGATCAACAGGCCCAGGTTGCGGAACCAGTCGGCAAAGACCACCTTGCCTGTATGCACCGCCCGTACTTCCTTGCCGATGTCGGAGCCAATCTTTACGCCTTTCCAATCCAGATTTTTACCCCGCCTGCTGCCGAAGCGATTCAACAATTTACCATCGATGGGCCAGGCCAGTGCCCCTTTCAGGGTATCGAACGGGGGAATGTCCTCGAAGAACAGGATGCTGTCTTCACGTTGATCCAGTTCGTTGAATAATTTGCTGAGTTGTTGTTCATTCTCCCGCAGTGTTTTCAGTTCACTGTCCTGTTCCGCGATGTAGTCCTGTAACTCCGCCAGGATGGACTCCCTCGATTCCCTGGATTCTGCGAGTCTCCGGCTGCGTTCCAGTTGTCTTTGTTTCAATGTTTCCAGAGCGGCAAGTTCGTCTTGCAAGGTAGTTTTCAATGCATTGACCAGGTTTACCTTGTCCGAGATGGCACGGATGGTCTCGGTCCTGGCGCGGTTGTAGTAATCGTGGTAGGCGAGTACCCGGCCAACACGGGCGGGATCTTCCTGGTTCAACAAGAGCTTGATGTAATCGCTGCGGCCGGCCATGTAGGCAGATCGGATCTGGCGCGCGAGTTGTCGGCGCTCGGCGGAAAGGGATTTTTCGTGTCTGGCGATGACCTGGTTGATCTCGTCGATACGGACTTGCTTGTTGGCAATGGCCTGGTCCAGTTCCTTTATCCGCAGCGCCAGTTCGCCGGCAGCGATTTCATTTTCGCGTAATTCATCCTGCAATCGGTCCGACCTGTCACGCGCCTCGTCCAGTCCCGACTGGACGTCCTTGATGCGTTCGCGCAGGGTTTCCAGTTCGGCCTCCCTGTCGTTGCCGGTTTTATCCGCGGTGGCAACATTCGATAACACGCAACAGGAGAGCAAGAAAAGCAAAAGGGCGGACCATTCGATCCGGCGGGGATTACTTGGCAACGGCAAGCTGTTCCGATTCATTTTTCAGTCGAAGCAATGATTCGCCGGTCATTTCCGGTGGTTTTTCCAGGCCCATGATGTGCAGCAAGGTCGGGGCGATGTCCGATAAGGCACCACCGTCCGGGTTGAATTCCGCCTGCCGGCCTATGTAGATCATCGGTACCGGATTGATCGTGTGTGCGGTGTGTGCCTGCGACTTGATCTTTTCCGTCGTGTACGCGCGCAGTTGTTCGGCGTTGCCGTGGTCGGCCGTGATAATCATTTCACCGCCGGTCCGCTGCACGGCATCGATAACCCGGCCGAGCGAAGTGTCGATCGCCTGCACGGCCTTGATGGTAGCCAGGAAATTTCCCGAATGCCCGACCATGTCCGCGTTGGCGTAATTGCAGATAATGGCATCGTATTTACGGCTGTCGATCGCCTCAACCAGCTTGTCGGTAACCTCGTAGGCACTCATTTCCGGTTTTTGATCATAGGTGGCCACGTGTGGTGACGGTATCAGTATGCGGTCCTCGCCCTTGAATACGCGTTCCTCGCCACCGTTGAAGAAAAAGGTTACATGGGCGTATTTCTCCGTTTCGGCAATTCGCAATTGCCTGAGATCGAGATTGGCGATGTACTCGCCGAACACGTTGTCAAGGCGTTCCGGCGGGAATGCGACCGGGAATTCATAATTCGCCTTGTATTCTGTCAGGCTGATGAAAGCACCGAGTTTCGGTACGCGTTCGCGCTCGAAGCTCTGGAAATCAGGCTTGGTGAATGCGCGCGCGAGTTGCCTGGCGCGATCCGCGCGGTAGTTGGCAAATACGAGCACGTCACCGTCCTCGACTTTCACCGGCGGCTCGCCGGGCATGGTGATCGCGGTGGGCTTGACGAACTCATCGGTTTCGCCGCGCGCGTAGGCCATGTCGACGGCGATGAAAACATCGTTGGACCGGTACTCGGCCTTGCCCAGACTGATGAGGTCGTAGGCCGCCTTGGTGCGCTCCCAGCGCTTGTTACGGTCCATGGCATAGTAACGGCCGACGATGCTGGCGAAGCGGCCCTTGCCGAGTTCGCGCATGCGCAGGTAAGTCTGGTGAATATATTCCTCGGCGCTTTTCGGCGGCGTGTCGCGTCCGTCGAGGAATGCGTGCAGGTAGATCTTTTCCAGCCCGCATTGATCGGCGAGTTTCATCAGGGCGTAGATATGATCCTGGTGACTGTGGACACCACCGGGTGACAGCAGACCGAGCAGATGTACCGCCTTGTCTGCCGATGCTGCCTCGCGGAATGCCTTGCACAGGATCTCGTTTTCGAAAAAGCTGCCGTCGGCAATTGCGTTGGAGATGCGTGAGAATTCCTGGTTTACGATCCGCCCGGCGCCGATGGTCATGTGACCCACCTCGGAATTGCCCATCTGTTCCGCCGGCAGGCCCACTTCCGTTCCGGAGGCCCGGATCAGGGTGTGCGGATATTCCGCCCAGATTTTTTCCCATACCGGTTTATGGGCACTGTAGATGGCGTTATAGACGGTATTTTCCGTGTATCCCCAACCGTCGAGGATAACCAGGACTATCGGTCTGTGCGCGGTTTGCATGATGTCTCTATTATTGGGGCTGTCGCCCGCCATGTCGAACAATCAGGTACAGGCTGGCCGGGGTGTCGACGTGTTCAGTGTTACCGGAGGTTGACATTCGGAGGCAGGAGACAATACTGGCCATTTTTTAATGACTGAGTTTAACATGAAATCATTACGGGGATTTGATCCGGTGATTCTCCCGTTTCCTGCTATTTCATTTCAAGACTATATTAACGTATCATTCACGCCTCTTTGATGACCACCCAGTCCGGATAACCGGTACAAGACCGAATGGAACATTTTCCCGAATTCGTTGCCAATCACCTGTTTCTGTTTACCCTGCTGATCGCCATCCTGGCACTGCTGATCTGGAGCTTTCTCGGCAGTAATGTGGGCGGTATTCCCCAGGTCGGTCCCGCCGAGGCGACGCGGCTCGTCAATCGTGAAAATGCCCGAATGCTGGACGTGCGTCCACTGGATGATTTTAACCAGGGACACATTATTAATGCGCTCAATCTGCCGGCCAGCGAAACGGAGACGGCTTCCAAAAAATTCGACAAGTACAAGCAAAAACCCGTAATTATATATTGCAACACCGGCATGGAGTCAGTGCGTGTTGCCCGGACGCTGAAAAATGAAGGGTTCGAAAACCTCTATATCCTCAAGGGCGGAATGCAATCCTGGCGAAACGCCAACCTGCCGGTAACCCGTGAGGAATCGGAAAAGGAATCCGCCTGAAGGAACAAGCCATGGCCGAATCGAAAGAAAAACCGCAAAATGAGAATGATGCCAACGCGCAAAGCGGCAAGTTTGCCGTGCAGAAAATCTATGTGCGTGATATCTCGTTTGAAACGCCGCATTCGCCGGAGATTTTTACTGAGGAATGGAAGCCTGTCGTGAACATGGATTTGTCCACTGAATCGATATCGATTAATGAGGAATTAATCGACGTAGTATTGACAGTCACCGTGACAGTCTCGCTGGGAGAAAAGACCGCCTACCTGGTCGAGGTCAACCAGGCCGGAATATTCTATGTCAAGGATTTCCCCGAAGAAGCGATGGAAAGATTAAAGGCCATCGTCTGCCCGAACATGTTGTTTCCGTTTGCCCGTGAAGTCGTGTCTGATATTGTTGTCAGGGGCGGTTTCCCGCAATTATTGTTGTCTCCGGTCAACTTCGAGGCCCTTTATGCCCAGCACAAGAAACAACAGAAACAGAACGGTTCACCGCAGGTTACCGGGAGTGCCGGCAAAACCCGCCATTAGAACCCATCTCAAAATTCTGCGCGCTCGCGACGGCTATCACCTGCGCCTTGTAGCCTTGACCGCAAACGATTGGTGCAGCAACGTGGTTCGCGGGGAATTTTGAGATGAGTTCTAGCATCCGGCAGCGAATCACGGGCGAGGTGGATGACTGACAAGCAGCCTATCCTCGTTGTTGGTGCCGGTTCCTGGGGAACTGCGCTGGCAATCACGCTGGCCCGGAACGGTTATCCGGTCTGGATGTGGGGCCGCAACCCGGACCAGATAGAGCAACTCCGCGCCACCCGTCTTAACGATCAATACTTGCCGGGTATTGAGTTACCGTCGGCCGTAAACCCGGAAAGTAATATCCACAGCTTGTCTGCCTGCATATCCGATGTTGTTATCGCTGTTCCCTGCGGCGCGTTGCCGGCCGTACTGGATGAACTGTCGCGGCAATTTACAATTCCCCTGAATATCTGCCTGGCATGCAAGGGACTCGCGGCCGGCAAGCAATTACTCAATCACCAGGTGGTTGAAGACAGTGATTGCAATGTCCACAAGCTCGGTATTTTGTCCGGACCTTCATTCGCTATCGAGGTAGCCCGCGGTCTTCCCACCGCCGTTACCCTTGCCGCGGGCAGTCTCGACGATGCTGAATATTTTGCCGCGTTTTTCCGCAATGATGTTTTCCGTATCTATACCAGCGACGATATTATCGGCGTGCAGATCGCAGGTGCGGTAAAGAATGTTATGGCAATCGCCGCCGGCATCTCCGACGGCCTGTGTTACGGCGCCAATACCCGAGCCGCACTGGTAACGCGGGGTTTGAGCGAAATCACCCGGCTGGGCGTAGCGCTTGGCGGCAGGCAGGAGACTTTCATGGGGCTGGCCGGTGTCGGTGACCTGCTTTTGACCTGTACCGACGACAAGTCCCGCAACCGGCGAATGGGCCTGTTACTGGCGAAAGGCAAAACTGCAAAAGAGGCGCAACAGGATATCGGGCAGGCCGTGGAGGGAATGAATGCAGTCGAAGAGGTGATCCATATCGCTGAACGTTACGGGATCGATATGCCCGTCTCGGAGCAGGTTTCCCGGGTGATACAGGGACGCACTACTCCCACCGAGGCAGTGTATGCCCTGCTGGCGCGTGAACCCAAGGCCGAGGTCACCTGAAACATGTTTTATATCCATCCATCTTTTACAACGCGGTTCAGGACATAATTTAAACGGCGGCGGTTCGAAGATATGCAGGAACAGGCCAGGCAACTTCTGGAACGTTATTGCAG
>DATIPP010000027.1:0-9292 GCA_035471825.1 Gammaproteobacteria bacterium | reverse complement strand
GGGGCCGAGCTTATATTGCCTGTGCCTTTTTTCAAGGAGATCAAGTCTGTTAGAATCTCCGGTTTTCTCGATGCGGGTAATGTCTATGGCATTGATGAGGACGTCGAACTATCTGAATTGCGTTATTCAGTCGGTTTAAGTGGTATTTGGGTATCCCCATTTGGTATAGTAAGCATCAGTATTGCCAAACCTTTCAATGACTCAGCATCTGACGAAACCCAGCCGTTCCAGTTTACATTTGGCTCTTCATTCTAGTTTTTTTATTTATTACGGAGTAGAACATTGAATATCAGACTTGTAACAGCAATTTCATTGTTGGCGTTATTTGTTGCGCCTGTTTACGCCCAGGATTATAAACTGGGTGTCGTAAACGCGATAAAGATACTCGAGCAGTCGCCACAGGCTGATGCTGCACGTTCAGCAATAGAAAAAGAGTTTGCGCCCCGTGACAAGGAAATGGTCGCAACCCAGAAACGGCTGAAAGAACTCGAAGATCGCCTGGTCAAGGATGGCGCCATCATGAGCGAGACGGAACGTCAGAAGCTCGAGCGTGAAGTAATCAATATGAAACGCGATTTAAAACGCACACAGGATGAATTCAGGGAAGATTTCAACTTCCGTCGTAACGAGGAGTTCAGCAAGATCCAGAAGAAGATTGTTGAAGCCATACAAACTGTTGCCAAGGAAAACAATTATGATCTCGTCCTGAGCGAGGGTGTTATCTACGCCAGCCCGAAAGTGGACATCAGCGACCTGGTCATTGAATATCTGAAGAAAAACCGGTAAATACAACTATCGCAGGCGCATTCCCTGAAAACATTACGCGATGAATCATGACATACACACTTGGGGAAATCGCCGCAAAGATAAATGCAGAACTGCATGGTGATCCTGCTTGCGAAATTAACGGTGTCGCTCCTCTGGACACTGCCACGAATGGCAAGATAAGTTTTCTTTCAAATCGACGCTACACTTCACAACTTAAGAGTACCGAAGCTTCCGCAGTAATCCTGAAACAGGACGATCAGGAATTCTGTCCTGTCCATTCTCTGGTGTGTGAAGATCCCTATGTCGCTTATGCACATGTTGTGCGCTTGATGAATCCACCACATCCGGTGGTGCCCGGCCGTCATTCCTCAAGCATTATCGCTGCTGATGCAAGCATTGATGACAGTGTTGAAATTGGGCCGCATGTGACTATCGAATCAGGTGCGCGAATATCGGCGAATACGATTATCGATCCGGGTTGTGTTATTGGGAAAAATACAGAAATTGGTGAAAGCTGCCATCTTTATCCCAATGTGGTTATCTGTGCGGAAGTCATAATTGGGCGAGATTGCATCCTTCACCCGGGCGTCGTTATAGGTGCTGACGGATTCGGTATTGCTAATGAGAATGGTAAATGGCTGAAAATACCACAGATAGGCGGAGTTATTATCGGTAATGATGTGGAAATCGGGGCAAATACTTCCATTGACAGGGGTGCACTGGGAAATACTGTCATTGAAGATGGTGTTAAAATCGACAACCAGGTCCAGATAGGACATAACGTCCGGATTGGTGAACACACCGCTATCGCCGGTTGTGTCGGTATCGCGGGGAGCACCCGGATTGGCAAGCGCTGCATGATTGGCGGGGCCGTCGGTATCAGTGGCCATATCGATATTGCCGATGATGTCGTTATCATGGCAATGGCAGGTATAGCAAATTCCATCAAGGAACCCGGCGTGTATGCCTATGCAATACCCGCCATGGATGTTAGAAAGTGGAGAAGGAATGTGGTTGGCTTTAAGCAATTACACGCCCTGATATCCCGCATCAAGAAACTGGAAAATCAATAACACTTATAATTGACTGAAGATAATGGCTACACTGGATATTCATCAAATCAAGAACTATCTTCCTCATCGGTACCCGTTTCTGCTGATTGACAGGGTGATCTCCTATGAACCCTTTGAATCCATCGTGGCGATAAAAAATGTCACGGCCAATGAACCGTTTTTTCAGGGACATTTTCCGGCACTTCCCATCATGCCGGGAGTTCTGATTATCGAGGCCATGGCCCAGGCTGCAGCATTGCTGGGTTGCGTTTCCGATCCGGAAGTTACCAAGGACGGCAATCTTTATTATCTTGTCGGTATTGACAAGGTGCGGTTTAAAAAGCCTGTAGAGCCCGGCGATCAACTCACCTTGAGTGTGAAATTTCTCAAGGAAAGAAAAAAGATCTGGAAATTCAATACGACTGCCACAGTTGGTGAGCGGTTCATCGCGTCTGCAGAACTGCTGACAACTGTGATGGAACCTGAATCTTGATTGATTCAACCGCAGTAGTTCATCCCGATGCCAGTATCGGTAAGGATGTTTCGATCGGGCCATATGCCGTTATCGGCGCGGATGCCAGTATTGACAATAACACATGGATCGGGCCGCATGTGGTGATAAAGGGTCCAACGAAGATCGGCAGGGAAAACAGGATCTTCCAGTTCTGTTCAATCGGCGAAAATCCCCAGGACAAGAAATTTCGGCACGAAGCGGAATCTGAACTGGTGATCGGGGATCGGAATACCATCCGTGAATACTGCAGCATCAATCGTGGCACAAAACACGGTGGCGGCAAGACCGTTGTCGGAGACGACAACTGGATCATGGCGTACGTTCATATCGCCCATGATTGTATTGTGGGTAATAACACGATTTTTGCCAACAATTCCACGCTTGCGGGTCACGTCCTCATTGATGATCACGTGATACTCGGCGGTTTTACCGGTGTTCACCAGTTCTGCCACATTGGCCGTCATTGTTTCTCGGCCATTTCGTCGGTGATTGTGAAGGATGTGCCGCCCTACCTGATAATCTCCGGCAATACCGCCAGTCCCGCGGGACTCAACCGTGAAGGACTCAAGCGGCATGGTTTCAGCAGTGAAACCGTCAACGATCTTCGCAAGGCCTACCGCATTGTTTACCGTGAAGGATTAACTGTGAAACAGGCACTGGATGAACTGAAACCACTGTGTGAAAAATCACGGGAAGTGGGTCATTTTTCAGAGTTTATCGCCGCATCAAAGCGCGGCATTGTCCGCTGATTGATCAGGATACGAGATCCGGTTGAAGTTGGTTCATGATACGAATCGGTATTGTTGCAGGTGAAGCATCGGGCGATTTCCTGGGCGCCGCCTTGATCAATGCTCTCAAAAGCGAGGGTATAGAGTATCAACTGGAAGGAATAGGCGGCGACAGGTTGCAGGCCGCCGGTTGTCATTGCCTGTACCCCATGGAAAAACTCTCGGTCATGGGTATATCCGAGGTGCTTGGACGATACCGGGAATTAGTCGGTATTCGCAGGTCTCTGGCCCGGCATTTCAAGGATAAGCCACCGGATGTGTTTATCGGTGTTGATGCGCCTGATTTCAATTTTCCCCTGGAACGGACCCTGCGCAAAAACGGCATCCGGATTATTCATTACGTCAGCCCGTCGGTATGGGCCTGGCGGGCATACCGCCTGAATGGTATTGCCGCCGCAGTAGACATGATGCTGACCTTGTTTCCCTTTGAACCGCCTTATTACGAAAACTATGGTATTCCCGTGGCCCATGTCGGACACCCGCTGGCCGGCGAAATCGGCCTGGAGACGGACAAGCAGTCTGCGAGGCGAAGCCTGGAACTCCCGCAGGACAAGAGGATACTGGCTGTTTTGCCCGGCAGCCGCCGTGCCGAATTGGAAAAGCATACCGAACCTTTTTTACAGGCCGCCGAATGGTGTCAACAGCAAACCGGCGGGCTGGCGATCATCAGTAATCTCGTTGACCGGTCATCCCGGGACCTGTTCCAGGAGCTTGGCCGGCAGTACGCGCCAGAGACAGATGTCACCCTGTTTACAGACCGCTGTCATGATGTCATCGCAGCCTCAGACGTGGTATTGCTGGCATCGGGGACAGTCGCGCTCGAGGCCATGCTTGTCAACCGACCCATGGTCGTGGGCTACCGTGTCAACTGGTTGACATATCAGATAGCTAAAAGAATGATCAAAACGCCTTATGTCTCATTACCCAACTTGCTGGCAGGCCGTCAGCTCGTGCCGGAATATCTGCAGCATGATTGCCGTCCTGACCGTCTTGGTCCGGCACTGGTAAAATGGTTGCACGATGCGGAGTCCGTAAAGCAATTGAAGACTGAGTTTACCCGTTTGCACCGGGAGTTGATGCCGATCTCTAATGCCGGCATGGCCTCGATTGTCATGAACGTGATAAATGCAGAAAATTGAACCGGAATCCATCGTTCAGCAGGGTGTGTTACTGGCCGGTGTTGACGAGGCAGGCCGCGGTCCGCTGGCGGGCCCGGTGGTGGCCGCCGCGGTCATTCTGGATCCGGAGCAACCTGTGGCAGGCCTTATGGATTCCAAGCGACTCACCGCCAGCCGGAGAGAGCAACTGGCGCAGGAGATCAGGGAACGGGCCATTGCCTGGTCCGTGTGTGAGGCCGGGGTCGATGAGATCGATGCCATTAATATCCTGCAGGCAAGTCTCCTGGCTATGTCGCGGGCACTCAGCGCACTGGTGACACAACCGGAAGTTGCATTGATCGACGGGTTGCATTGTCCCGACGTTGACTGCCGGGTCATGGCAGTCGTGAAAGGAGACAACCGAATAGCGGCGATATCTGCGGCGTCCATACTGGCCAAGGTGGCGCGGGACCGCGTAATGGTAAAACTGGACCAGGTATACCCGGCATACGGCTTTGCCCGGCACAAGGGCTACCCGACCAGGGCCCATCTTGAGGCGTTGAAAAACCTGGGACCCAGCCCGGTACACCGGCGTTCGTTCGCACCGGTACAACAGGTCTGTAAAACATAAAGTAATGTCGATTTCATTTGTTCATCTAAACGTTCATACCGAATATTCACTCGTGGACGGTATACTTCGCGTGGAAGAAATGTGCGCTGAGACAGCTGATAGGGACATGCCCGCCATTGCGGTGACGGAACAAAGCAACCTTTTCTCGGTTATCAAACATTACCGGACTGCACAGCAATACGGCATCAAACCCGTGATCGGCGTGCAGATACGGTTGCTTGACGATCACGACACTGAATCCATCAGTCGTTTGACGCTGCTCTGCAAGGATCTGAACGGGTATCACAACCTTGGCCGGATCGTGACTCGCAGCTATACCGAGGGACAGATTCATGGTCTCCCCTGTGTACGCAGGGAATGGCTGTATGCTAATCACGAGGGATTGATCGCCCTTTCCGGCGGGCGTGAAGGAGATATCGGCCAGGCCATTCTGAACGGCAAGGAAGAGCGGGCAGCTGCCTGTGCGCATGAGTGGCAATCACTGTTCGGCGATCGTTTTTACATTGAATTACAGCGCGCCGGCCGTCCCGGTGACGAGGAATGTATTCCTGCCGGTCTGCACATTGCGGAAAAGGCCGGCATACCGGTTGTCGCCACCAATGATGTGCGCTTTCTTGCGGAGGAGGATTACGAAGCCCACGAAACGCGTGTCTGTATCCAGCACGGCCATACGTTGAACGATCCCAGGCGCCCCAGGGATTACACCCCGCTCCAGTACCTGAAGAATCCGGCGGAAATGCAGGAACTTTTCCACGATATCCCGGAAGCGCTGGAGAACACCCTCGCAATTGCCCGGCGCTGTAACCTGGAATTGACGCTGGGCCGGAATTACTTGCCTGATTTCCATGTGCCGGAGAACTTTGACCAGGACGGCTGGTTGCAACACGAGTCCCGTGCCGGACTGGAATGCTATCTAGCCGGCAGGGATAACAATGATTTTGATCAGCAGACTTATGAGGAAAGACTGGAAAGTGAACTGGAGGTCATTATCAAGATGGGTTTTGCCGGTTACTTTCTCATCGTCGCTGATTTTATCCAGTGGGCAAAAAAACAGGGAATCCCGGTCGGGCCGGGACGCGGCTCGGGTGCGGGTTCACTTGTGGCCTATGCACTTGGTATAACCGAGCTCGATCCCCTGAAATACGACTTGCTGTTTGAACGTTTTCTGAACCCGGAACGCGTGTCACTGCCGGACTTCGATATCGATTTCTGCATGGACCGGCGAGACGAGGTGATTGACTACGTCGCCGAAAAGTATGGCCGCGAGCGGGTTTCGCAAATCATCACTTATGGAACCATGGCGGCAAAGGCCGTGGTGCGTGACGTCGGCCGCGTACTCGGCCATCCCTACGGCTTCGTTGACCAGATTGCCAAGCTGATACCGTTTGAACTGAACATAACCCTGGAACGGGCGCTGGAGGAGGAAGAGGATCTAGCCAGGCGATACCGGGAGGAAGACGAAGTAAATACATTGATAGACCTCGCACAAAAACTGGAAGGCCTGGTCAGGAATGCAGGTCGCCACGCGGGTGGCATCGTGATTGCACCAAGACCGTTGACTGAATACATGCCGTTATATTGTGAACAGGGGACCAGTGCCACTGTCACGCAACTCGACATGGGAGACGTTGAGGCAGTCGGCCTGGTCAAGTTTGATTTTCTGGGGCTCCGTACATTGACGATCATCGATCACGCCGTAAAAGATGTTAATCGCATGCATACGGATGAACAAAATGCCCCGCTGGATATCCTGGATATCCCGCTCGATGACGAGCGCACTTACAACCTTATCAGGAAAACGGATACGACGGCCGTATTCCAGCTTGAATCCGACGGCATGAAGAAACTGATCAAGCGCCTGCAACCCGACAATTTCAACGATCTCATTGCACTGGTTGCACTGTTCCGGCCGGGGCCGCTGCAATCGGGCATGGTGGATGATTATGTCGACAGGAAACACGGCCAGGCACGGATCCATTATCTCCACCCGATGCTGGAAGAGGTGTTGAAACCGACATACGGCGTGATCCTGTACCAGGAACAGGTCATGGAAATCGCACGGATACTGGCGTCATATACACTCGGGGCCGCCGATTTGTTACGCCGCGCCATGGGTAAAAAGAAACCCGGGGAAATGGCACTGCAACGCGAAACATTCATCCAGGGTGCCATCGCCAACAAGGTGGACGCCAATAGCGCGAGCATGATTTTCGATTTGATGGAAAAGTTCGCCGGATACGGTTTCAATAAATCACACTCCGCTGCATACGCCCTTATTGCCTACCAGACTGCCTGGCTCAAGGCGCATCATCCGGCCGCGTTCATGGCTGCCGTGTTGTCATCAGATATGGATAACACGGACAAGGTGGTCATGCTACTGGATGAACTCGAACGAATGGGTATCAAGCTGGAACCGCCACACGTCAATACATGTCAATATGAATTTACAGTAGCGTCGGATAATTCCATATATTATGGTCTTGGCGCTATCAAGGGAGCCGGCCGGTCTGCCATTGAAAATATCATCGAGGAGAGGGATTGCAAGGGGGAATTTCCGGACCTGTTCGATTTTTGCAAGCGGCTCGATCCCAGGAAAGTCAATCGCCGGGTACTCGAAGCATTGGTGAAAGCGGGAGCGCTGGACGGTCTGGGCCCGGGACGCAGCAGTATCTTCAGCAGTTTACAAAGCGCGATCCAGTTTGCCGAGCAGACTAACCGGAATTCACTCAGCGGCCAGGACGATCTTTTTGGACTTGACGCGGGTGGTGGTGTCACCGGTACGGACGATGCATCACGTTTTACACAGGTGCCCGATTGGAGTGACGAGGAAAGACTGACGGGCGAGAAAGAAACACTGGGTTTTTATCTCAAGGGGCATCCCATTATCCGCTATGAAGCCGAACTCGCGAATGTTATCAGCGCCAGGTTAAAGGATATCAGGCCAGGGAATGTTACCGTCGCCGGTTATATTCACAGGATGCGAACACGATCCGGTCGGCAGGGCCGCATGGCTGAAATTGTTCTCGATGATCGCACGGCACGTGCAAACCTGACGGTCTACTCGGACTGTTTCCAGCAGCACAGGAACAAGTTGATCAAGGATCAGCTGATTGTCGTTAAAGGTGATGTCGTTGAGGACGATTATTTCCAGTCCGGCCACGCGATTATCGCCCGGGAAATATTTACCCTGGATGAGATAAGGACGCGGTTCGGCAGGCTCAAGCTCCGCCTGACGCGCAATTGCTCGGAGAAGGAGACTATCCAGCTCCTGAACAAAACCCTGAGTCCCTACCGTAACGGCAAATGCCTGGTCGCGATCGAGTACCGTAATGGCGAAGCGTCCTGCAACCTGAGTCTCGGGGAACAATGGCGGGTCATGATAAATGACAGATTGATTGATATACTGAAAGACCGTTTTGGAAACGAGAGCGTCAGCGTTGAGTACGGACTGTAAACATTGATTCGGAAGGTGTGACAATATTATCCATGGTTGAAGAAACAGAAAACAATAACGACAACAACAAGACACAGGCTGAAATCAGGGAACCGGGGATGAATTTCCTTGATTTCGAACAGCCGATTGCTGAACTGGATGCCAAGATCCGGGAACTGCGTTATGTCGGCGATGACAAGGAGATCAATATCAGTGATGAAGTTACCCGGTTGCAGAAACGCAGCAGGGAACTGATAGAGTCCATCTACTCCTCGCTGACATCCTGGCAGATTTCACAGGTGGCCCGGCATCCCTCGAGACCTTACACTCTGGATTACGTCAAGCGCCTGTTCACCGATTTCGATGAATTACATGGCGACCGGAACTTTGCTGATGATCCGGCGATTATCTGCGGTATCGCAAGGCTGGAATCAAAACCGGTGGCGATAATCGGTCACCAGAAAGGACGTGATATCAAGGAGCGATTGCACCGGAATTACGGCATGCCGAAACCGGAAGGTTACCGGAAAGCGCTGCGTATTATGCAACTGGCGCAACGTTTTAGCCTGCCGGTGCTGACCTTTATCGACACGCCCGGCGCCTATCCGGGGATCGGAGCGGAGGAACGCGGGCAGAGCGAGGCTATTGCAAGGAACCTGATGAGCATGGCAGTGCTCAGATCGCCTGTTGTTTCAATCGTGATAGGTGAAGGCGGTTCAGGCGGCGCACTCGCAATCGGTGTATGCGACCGGTTAATGATGCTGGAATACAGCACTTATTCCGTCATATCACCCGAAGGCTGTGCCTCGATTCTCTGGAAAAGCGCCGACAAGGCCGAAGAAGCCGCTGAAGTCATGGGTATTACGGCAGGCAGGTTGCAGGAATTGGGATTGATTGACCGGATTATCGAGGAACCCCTGGGTGGCGCGCACCGGGATCATGATGCCGCCGCGGATTTCGTAAGAACGGCACTGGTTGAATCGGTCGACGAACTGGCCAACTATGATCT
>DATIPP010000026.1:0-5979 GCA_035471825.1 Gammaproteobacteria bacterium | reverse complement strand
ACCAGCAGCAACAATATTAACGGTCCAACCAGCGAGATCACGACGCCCCCGGCGCCGTTCCAGAACCGGTATTGTGAAAACCGGTTTTCCAGCCAGTTCAGGTAGTGGTAAAACCAGTCGAACCGCCGTATCTCACCCGTGATACCGACGAAATGTTCCAGGCCGAGTGCCAGCAAGAGAATGATCAGTGTCATATCCGGTCTCCGTTACCGCTTTCATCATCCAGTAATTTAAAAAAAGCCTTCCAGTCGAATGCCGGTCCCGGGTCGGTCTTTCTGCCCGGCGCGATGTCACAATGGCCTACGATATGATCTTTTTTTATTGCTGGCCAGTTAGACATCAATAAACGCGTTACCGCGGCCAGCACCCGGTATTGTTCCCGCGTGTAAGGCGTATCATCACAGCCCTCCAGTTCGATGCCAATGGAGTAATCGTTACATTCCTCGCGGCCATTGAACGCGGAACGGCCGACATGCCATGCACGGCTGGAGAACGGCACGTACTGGGTGATCCTGCCGCGGCGGTTTATCATCAGGTGTGATGAAACCCGGAGATCGGCGACTTGTGCAAAATACGGGTGTTCCTCTTTCGAAAGCGTGTTGGTGAACAATTGATCGATATAACTGCCGCCGTATTCACCCGGTGGCAGACTGATGCTGTGAATCACCAGCAGGTCTATCCCGGCACCATCGGGGCGCGCGTCGCAGTTGGGCGATACGACCCGGTTGACGTTTTCCAGCCACTCCGCGTTCTTGTCAAGTTGCAGGGATGCCTCGTGCATCGTGTTAAATTTATTCAAAGTATGGATTACATGTTAGGCTTAAGCATCATCAGTCAAAACCCGTTTACATCAAACCTTTTCCATGTGCCGCCTCGCCGCCTATCTTGGACCCACCCTGGCCCTGCAACGGTTTCTTGTCGATCCGCCGCACAGTTTGATTAAACAGGCCTGGGCACCCAGGGAAATGCAGGAGGCCGTACTCAACGCGGACGGCTTCGGGATCGGCTGGTATAACGATTCCAGGCCCCATACCTATCTCAACATCCAGCCGATCTGGTCCGATAATAACCTGGATGGACTATGTGCATCTTTACACAGCGACTTGTGGCTGGCCAACGTCCGCAGCGCCACGCCCGGCCAGATGACCGGTCTCAACAACACGCAACCTTTCGTGTCCGGTAACCTCATGTATATCCATAACGGTTTTATCGAGGACTTCAGTCCGCAATTGCGCTCCCGCTTCCACCAGCGCCTGCACCCGGATATCCAGGCCGGTATCCGGGGTAATACAGACTCTGAATACCTGTTTGCGTTGATTCGTCAACATTCCGAATCTGAACCGGAAGACCTGGCGGCGGCACTGCGCAATGCCATCGATGAATTGACCATCATACTCTCCGGTAAAGGGGTGCTGCTCAATATCATCCTCAGTGACGGCAAGAAAATATACGCACTGCGGCATGCGATCAATAAAAGCTGCCCATCCTTATATTATGCGATGGAGCTGGCCGATTACCCGGACGCCGCCTTGATCGCCTCGGAGCGACTGAACGACGACAATAACTGGCAGGCGGTTCCGGAACACAGCCTGCTGAGACTGGAACGTAACAAAAAAGTACACGTGGATAGCCTGTAATGTTCGCCAATCTTCTCAGGGATCTTGATCAGTGCCGGCAGGAGCTGTTGCAGTGTTGCCCGGCCGATGAGGAATACAGGACGCAATATCATCCGGACCTGAGTCCAGCGGGCTGGCATGTCGGTCATTGCATCTTTACCGAGAATTACTGGATCCGGGAAATCCTGCTGGGCAGATCCTGTGATAACGAAGATGAGAAATCGCTTTATATCCCGGAATATTCCACCAAGCCGAAACGCGGTGCGTCTTTGCCGGAACACGCGGTGATGATCGACTGGGCCGGGAAGTCATTCAGTGAGAATAATGAATTGCTCCGGCAATATTGCGACGACGGGCACGAATTATTAAGGGACAATTTTTTACTGCACTTTCTCGTGCAACATTATTCGCAACACCTGGAGACGCTTGCAATGAGCCGCTGCCAGGCGGGATTGAAAAAGACAAACGGCGGTAGTGTTAACGATACATTGGTAAGCCGGGCATTGAAACGTGAAGCACTTTCACTGCCCGCTGGTTATTACCCGGTTGGCCGTAAGGAACAGCACCGGCCTTATGATAATGAGTCTCCCGCCCATGCTGTCGAAATTGATCCCGCCTTGATAGCGAAGTGTCCCGTTACCAACGCGGAATACCTGCGTTTTATCGAGCGCGGCGGTTACGACACGAAATGTTACTGGTCGGATGCCGGCTGGCAATGGTTACAAAACAATCAGGTCTCCTGCCCGGAATACTGGCATCAATCTCCTACAGGTGGCTGGTGTCTTGTCGGAACGAACGGCCTGCAATCACTTTTGCCCGAGAATCCGGTTTACGGCATCAATCACCATGAAGCAACGGCGTTTGCCAACTGGGCCAATGCCCGGTTGCCGCACGAGCACGAGTGGGAAGCGGCATTTAACCTGGGCCTGCTGCAGCATACCGGGCGGGTGTGGGAATGGTGCCGGAATACTTTTTATCCATACGACGGTTTCCGGGCCTGGCCCTACGAGGGATATTCCGTACCGTATTTCGATAACGCCCATTACACGCTGAAAGGCGGCAGTACCCTCACCCGCCGGGTCATCAAGCGGCCGAGTTTTCGCAATTACTATGAAGCGGACAAACGGTTTATTTTTGCCGGCATTCGCCTCGTGTTTAACAAATAACAACAATAACGGAAACGGACATGCAAGAATTACAGGACCTGCTTCACGACGTCAGTGGAATCATCTGGGGAGAATACCTTTTAATCCCGCTGCTGGTACTTGTAGGCGTCTACCTGACTGTTGGTCTCAGGGCCATGCCGTGGTTGCAGTTTCCGGAGGCGCTCAAGCGTCTCTGGCAGGGCCGGCTGATAGATGAAAAAAAGGAAGGTGACATATCGCCGTTCCAGGCACTGATGACCGAATTATCGGCCACCATCGGCACCGGCAATATCGCGGGCGTGGCGACGGCAATATACTTTGGCGGTCCCGGTGCCGTATTCTGGATGTGGGTGGTCGCGCTATTCGGCATGGCAACCAAGTATGCCGAGGGCATGCTGGCTGTGAAATACCGCGAAGTGGACAGCCTCGGCAACCACGTCGGCGGTCCCATGTATTACATCAAGAACGGCCTGGCTAAACACTGGCATTGGCTGGGTTATTGCTTCTCCCTGTTCGGCATGCTGGCCGCCTTCGGGATCGGTAACATGGTGCAATCCAACACCGTGGCGGACGAAATGCACACCACATTCGACATTCCACTCTGGTTGACCGGTGTGATCCTCGCCTCGCTGGCGGCCGCCGTCATTCTCGGCGGCATCCGGCGCATCGCCGAAGTGGCCGGCCGGCTGGTGCCGTTCATGGCCGTCGCCTATATAGCCGGTGCCCTGCTGATCATTATCCTGCACATCGGTGAAGTCCCGGCGGCATTCATGATGATCGTCACCGACGCGTTCACCGGCACGGCGGCCGGCGGCGGTTTCGCCGGCGCCACGGTCTGGATGGCCCTGCGCTGGGGGTTTGCCCGTGGCATTTTTTCCAACGAGGCAGGGCTCGGCAGCACACCGATAGCCCATGCCGCGGCCCGCACCAACGACCCGGTCCGCCAGGGCATGATTTCCATGCTGGGTCCGCTGATCGATACCCTGATCGTCTGCACCATGACGGCACTGGTTATTATCATCACCGGCGTCTGGAACAGCGGCGAGACCGGTGCACCATTGTCTTCACTCGCGTTCAATACCGGCCTCCCCGGCCCCGGCGGCTATATCATCAGCTTCGGCCTGGTTGTATTTGCCTTTACCACCATCCTCGGCTGGAGTTATTACGGTGAACGTTGCGCCGAGTTCCTGTTCGGTGTCCGGGTGATTACGCCTTACCGGATCATATGGATCACCGCGATTATTGTCGGCGCGGTCGTGAAGCTGAATCTGGTCTGGTCATTCGCTGACGTGATGAACGGCCTGATGGCAATCCCCAACCTGATCGCCTTGTTGCTGTTAAGTCCGATGGTGTTTGCCGTTACCCGCGAACGGTTTAACGGGGACAAGCCGAAGTGATCAAACTGCCGGGTGACATCGCCGACCGTGTACGGGCGGCATTGGAAGAAGATGTCGGCAACGGTGATCTGACCGTGCAGTTGTTACCCGAAGACGGGATCTCCATGGCCAGCGTCACCGCGAAAGAAGATGCCGTTTTATGCGGCTGCGCCTGGTTTGATGAAGTGTTCCGGCAACTGGACCCGGAAATCCGGATCGATTGGCAGTGCAAGGACGGTCATGCGATCACAGCAGACCAGGACGTGTGCCGGTTATCGGGCCGGACCCGGAGCCTGCTTACCGGCGAACGCACGGCGTTGAACTTTCTGCAAACCCTGTCCGGTACGGCCACGATCACCCGGGACTTCGTCAAACTCGTTCAACACACCAATACCCGCGTTCTGGATACACGCAAAACCCTGCCGGGACTGCGCAGCGCCCAGAAATATGCCGTGCGTTGCGGCGGCGGCAACAATCACCGGATGGGGTTGTTTGACGCGATCCTGGTCAAGGAAAACCATATTCTCGCGGCAGGCGGTATCCGTGAAGCCGTTATTCAGGCGAAAAAACAGGGTGTACCGGTCGAGGTCGAAGTGGAAACACTGGAGGAACTCGAACAGGCACTCGACGCGGGCACTGACAGTGTCCTGCTGGACAACTTCAGCCTTGCCGATTTGCGCCGTGCCGTCGGGATTAACCGGGGGCGGGTAAAACTGGAGGCATCCGGCAACGTTTCCCCGGAAACCCTGCCGGCCATCGCGGAGACCGGCGTCGATTTTATTTCTATCGGCGCCCTGACGAAAAACGTCCGGGCGATTGATTATTCAATGAGGATTGGTCAATAGTCCGTCGGTTGTCCATAGTGACAATCAACCACGACGACAGACAACCCACAACTGCCAACCTACAATTTACTCCTGACCAATTCGTAGACTTCTTCAGTCAGCTTGTCCATGCCGGCCATGGTGTCTTCCAGTTGTTTCCGGCGGTCCTCGGCGAACTCCTTGTCCTTGATCCCGCCGATATTGATATACACGTTCAAAGCCGCGCTGCGCAGCGCCGCCAGTCCCGCCACGACAGCCACACCGGCGTCACTGATCACATTCTTGTTACCCTTCTCGGCAATCGGTTTACTCAACTCGATTACTTCCCGGGCCAGTTTGGCGCATTCCAGTGGTACGTCCGTCGCCTCTTTCAGCGCCGCCTGGATCTCTTCCGAGCGGGCCGTCTTTTCCTCGTCTGTCTCTTTCGGCATCCCGTAGGCGCCCATTACGCGATTGAAGACATCGATATCCGCCTTGATCATGTCAGTCATCCGGCTTCGCATGTCCTCGGACTTTTCCAGGATTTCCCGTGCCTCGGCCTCGACATCTTCGTAACCTTTTTTACCCACGGTAAAGTTACCAACCATACTGATCAGCGCCGCACCCATGGCACCCATTATTGCCGCGGCACTGCCGCCTCCCGGCGTGGATGCCTTGCTGGCGAGTTCGTCCAGGAATTCCTGAATAGGTTTGTCTTTTATCATTATTCCTCCCGGTTTATTGATTTTTGCTGGTATGTGATTGTGCGGGATTATAGGGCAGTTTACGAACGGACTAAAATCAGTCTGCGTATACGGACCGGAACCCGTGGCCCGGGCAGGGTTTAAGTTGGTATAAATCAGGCTATAATCTGAATTTTTATAATCCGACAACCAGCCCGGCAGTCATATTTATAACCTAACAATAAATCACTCATCTTTGGGGAGTTCTTATGAAAAAACTTCTGTTTCAACTGGATACCGATCCGCATTTCGCGGTGTTTGATACTGTTGTCGGCTATGACGGTGGCGCCGATCAC
>DATIPP010000025.1:0-4620 GCA_035471825.1 Gammaproteobacteria bacterium | reverse complement strand
ATCCGAAGAGGAATTTACCAGAGCGCTGAAGGAATTCAGGCCCACCCTGATTCTGTCGGATTTTTCCCTTACCCCCGATTTTGATGGCATGAAAGCGCTGTCCATAAGCCGGAAACTGGCCCCGGATGTGCCGTTTATATTTGTGTCGGGAGCGATCGGTGAGGAACAGGCGATTAAATTAGTAAAAAGCGGCGCGACCGATTATGTATTGAAAACCAATATCCACCGGCTCGCTACCGTAATAATGCGGGCGTTGCAGGAAAAAGAAACACTTCTGGCACGAAGGAAGGCAGAAAAGGAAATCGAGGAGCAATGGAAATTTTTCAGGAAGGTAATCGATATTGACAGGAATCTTATTTTTGTCAAGAACCGGGATGGAAAGTTTTTGCTGGTAAACAATGCTTTGGCAGAGATATTTGGAACCACCGTGGACAATATTATTGGCAGGACAAATGCCGATTTCATAAATAATGGAGAGGCTATTGAACGCTTTCGCAAGGACGAACAGGAAGTAATAGATAAGCAGCAGGAAAAATTTTTCCCTGAAGTGAAGATTACAGATGCAGATGGCAATACGCGCTGGTTGCAGACCACCATGCGCCCGATGATTTCAGTCCACTACAAGGAAGACCTGGTGCTGGGTGTCGCCACTGACATCACGGAACGCAAACGCATGGAAGACGAGTTGCGCGAGAATATTGAACGCTATGAGATAATTTCAATGGCAACAAACGACGCCGTCTGGGATTGGGACATCACTACTGACAGCCTGTGGTGGAGTGAAGGATTTTCAAATTTATTTGGTTACCGGAAGGAAGAAATCATTCCAACGCTTGAATTCTGGGTCAATTGTATATATCCGGAAGATCGTGAACGAATCGAGAATAGTATCAATCTGTTTCTCAAGGGAACTGACCAATACTGGTATGAAGAATACCGTTTTAACCGGAAAGACGGTTCTTGCGCCTATGTTTATGACCGTGGCTTCTTATTGCGGGATAAAAATGGTCAGGCAATTCGTATGATAGGCACCATGATGGACATCACGGAACGATATGAACAGGAAATGAGAATAAAGCGGTTAAGCCGGATCCGCGAGGTAATGAGTGATATCAATTTCACCATTGTCAGGGTCAGGGACAAGAACACACTTTTCAATGAGGCCTGCCGTATCGCGGTTGAACGGGGTGGTTTCGCCCTGGCCTGGATAGGCATGATGAACAAGGAAGACGGGATGGTTACCCCGGTGGCAAGTTATGGTGAGCACAAGGATTATCCTGATATTCTTACCTCATATTTAAAGAAAAATGTACCAAGAAAGGAAACGCTGGTTTATCGCATGTTGCAGGACAACAAGCCGGTTGTTGTCAATGACATTGCATCGAAAAATGATCTGAAAGACATTCCCCGGAATAAATTACTGGAGAAGGGGTTTCGATCATCTGCCAAATTTCCGATCTCTGTTGGGGGTAATTCAGTCGGGGCATTTACATTATATAGTAACGACACCGGTATCTTTGATGAAGAAGAGATAAAATTACTCGATGATCTTGTTGCAGATATTTCATTTGCGATTGAGTATATTGAAAAGGAACAACAACTGGATTACCTGGCATATTACGATGTATTGACCGGACTTTCCAATCGTAAACTATTAACGGAACGCGTAACACAGGCACTGCATTCTGTCGACAGTGACAATGTAATCGCCCTCATATTAATCGATATTGAGCGGTTTTCCTATATCAATGAGGTATATGGACGGCACGGAGGCGATCTTGTTCTCAAGCAGGTATCCAGGAAACTTAATAATATCACCGGGAAATCGGATCATGTGGCACGTGCAGATGCAAATGCCTTTGCGATCCTGTTAACCGGGATAAACGATGCCTCCGGTGCAGCGCGTTTCCTGGAAAACAAGCTCATACCGGCTTTGTCCGACCCTGTAGCAATCAATGAACAGGAACTCAAGATTTCAATCAACAGTGGCGTGGCAATTGCTCCCAATGATGGCGAGGATGCAGAGACCTTGTATAAAAATGCGGAAGTCGCTTTGAAAAGCGCAAAGGTTGCTGATGACAGATATATGTTTTATGCCAGGAATATGAATGCGCAAATTGCCGAGAAACTGACACTAGAAAACAAGCTGCGTCTTGCGCTTGAAAAAGATCAATTCATTCTTTATTACCAACCGAAAATCAGGTTGTCTGATAATAAAATTATCGGAATGGAAGCGTTAATACGCTGGAACAGTGATGCCGGGCTTGTTGCCCCCGGTAAATTTATTCCCATACTCGAGTCCACCGGCTTGATACTGGATGTGGGCCACTGGGTAATTAAAAAGGCGATAGGTGATTACCGGTTATGGCACGAAAAAGGACTGGAGCCACCGCCGGTAGCGGTTAATATCTCCCCTATACAAATCAGACAAAGCAACTTTATCGAAAGAATTGACGAGATAATAAGCGAGTACGCAGGAAGCAGGCTTGGACTGGAACTGGAAATTACCGAGACCATAATCATGATGGACCTGGAGGAAAATATAAAAAGACTTTCTGCTATCAGGAACAGGGATATTGATATCAGTATCGATGATTTTGGTACCGGCTATTCCTCGCTCCGTTATATGAGCAAACTGCCGGTTACCACGCTCAAGATAGACAGGGATTTCATTAATGGAATGATCGAGAATGAAAATGACCGGGCTATTGTGTCGACAATTATTTCACTGGCGCACTCACTGAAATTGTATGTAATTGCCGAAGGTGTTGAAACAAACGAACAGAAAGATCTGCTCAAATCACTGAAATGCGATTATTACCAGGGTTTCCTTTATAGCAAACCGATACCATTTCAGGACATTGAATCGTTGCTGACGAAGCAATAAAATTGCCAGGAAATCCCTGGCTCGTTCGTGATTGAACGGCTTGTCACGAACGCCGGCAGTTATCATGGTTGCAGTGAGTATGCCGGTCTTCCGTACCGCCCTCCTATTCAAAAACATTGGTAAAGCTGTCCTCTTCAGGTTTTTTACAGCCATTATCGAGGCATCGCAATCAAAATTGGCGCAATTCACCACAAGATTCTTGTCCTTGTTGTCTGCAATCTTTTCGACGAGTTCCGTAAAATTCTCCTCCTCTACAGGCATATTGATTGACGTGTGAATGTGATCCTTGTTGAAAGTTTCCCGGGAAGGACATTAATCAGGACAAAATCCTCCCTGTTGGTTTCATTCATGCATTTCAAATCTTTTTTAGTCAGAATCTGCAAAATTTCAATCCTCATTTATTCAGGTAAAAATCCCGGTTATTTACTGGCTACATACGTATTATGGCGTGCAAAATAATGAAAGATATTAGTCTTTTGGAATCCGGGAATCTCCGTCATACTGAAAGGCGAGATTTCAGCAATATGTGTGTATTTCGTGACAGGAAAAGAGGGGAATTTGAATTGTTGCAGGAATTTCCAGCATACTGAATGTTATAGTAAAACTATTGCTGTTTTTTATTGAGACCGGGGTTGTATGTTGGTGCATGTTTCACGCGAGTAACCAATTATAATATCATCTTGTAATAAATATATTGTTCCATAGAATTTCGACATCAAGACACATGTACAAGGAACCGCAGTTAGATCGTCGAATTCATGCCCATTTTGCAAAACTCGGACCGGGGGTCGTGAAATTACACCATTAAATGTCTCCAAGTGGCTCAGGATCATGATTATTCTGCGGGATCACCGTATTGTCATGCGAACAAAAGCGGTCACACAGTTGTCTTATGTAAAATACGGAAGCTTTATAATTCTGTTAAGCTGAAACCGGTGACTGGAGGTGTTTATCATGGCAAAAGTCAAACTGGCGACAATAGATGAAATCCCGGAAGGCGGCATGATCATGCGTATTCACGAAGGTAATTTCGTCACACTTGCCAAGGTGAACGGTGAAATTCATGCCATAAATGACATCTGTACCCACGAAGACGCCCCTCTTCATGAAGGAGTGCTCGGGGAGCATGAAAACAATCCGCACATGCTTACCTGCCCCTGGCATGATGCCCATTTCGATATCCGTAACGGGAAAGTCCATCAGGACACTCCCTGGGCAACAGATACGGAAACCTATGAAGTCGAGGTGATAGATGACGAGGTTTATGTAAATTTAGGACAGGAACATGGCTGAATTCATTACATTGTCTTCGATCGAGTCGCGACAGGAAACATCATCTGCCAGGACTTACTTTTTCAGAACCGGCAGTGAATTTGTTTATCTGCCGGGCCAGTATGTCGCGCTCAAGCTGGAAGGTGTCGAGGATCCGCGCGGACCACAACGGCCGTTTACATTATCGACAAGCCCCACGGAAAAAGAGTGGATCGGGATCACGGTCAAGACAACCGGCAGCCCGTTCAAGGAAGAATTACTGAAAATCGCAGAACAGGGCGGTGAACTTGAGGGACAGCTCAGGATGCGCGGTCCCATGGGTAATTTTATTCTGGATTCCGACAGGCCGGCAATCATGCTTGCCGGCGGTATAGGCATCACGCCTTTTCGCAGCATGATCCGTTATATTGCCGACAAATCGTATAACCTTCCCGTCGTATTGATTTATTCTAATGACACCC
>DATIPP010000024.1:0-6077 GCA_035471825.1 Gammaproteobacteria bacterium | reverse complement strand
GACGCAGGATGCGCTGGAGTTTATCATCGCCGGTGCCAGCGCAGTAGGGATCGGCACGGCATTATTCTACGAACCATTATTATGTCCGGAGATCAACCAGGGAATCGTTGATTACCTGGAACGTGAAAATATTGATAATGTCAGTGATCTGGTCGGCACACTGAAACTCCACGGAGGCGAGGAAGGCGAGGAGTGTAGTGGATGATTGGTCAGTCACCAGTCGTTGTTTGTCAACTGTCTGATATGTAATAACGTAAACATTTGACAAACCACTACTGACAACCGACTACTGTTTCAATCGTTTCAGAAAGACTTTCATTTCCTTCGCGGCCTGGATATCACCTTTCTTTTCGGCAACTTCTATGCCGGTCTCGTAGGCACGGATGGCTTCTGATTTCTGCTTATTGGCTGCCAGTGCCTTGCCATATATTTTCCAGGCGGCGGAATACTCCGGATCCAGTTCAACCGCCCGGGAAAGATGTTCCAGCGCAAGATCCGGTTTGTCTTCTTTCAAATAGGCATTGCCGAGTGAATACCGCAACAAAGCGGTTTCCTGACCGCTGTCGAGCATGGCTTTCAGGTTGTCAATCACGGACATAATTCTGATCTTTGAGCCCAACCAACATGGCTTCGTTTCTGAAACCTGTTCTGGTATTACCGACAGTGCCTTCTTCATGGTAATAAAGAATTCGCAGGGACGCACACAAACTCAATAATTCATTGTCCGCAAGGCGGTAGTCGGGATTTCCCGGCCCGGTCGCGTCCACTTTGTCCCGGATAAATGTCTGGTAGTAGAGCAGGCCACCTGTCCTGAGTGCATCAATGAGCTGCGGAAACAGATCCCTTTCCAGGAAATAACTCACAACGATAACGTCAAAAGTCTCCGGTAAAGGCGGAGATGCTACGACATCACGGGACTCAGTCCGGATAGCAAGTCCTGCTGCTTTTGCGCGCCTCGATAATTTGTCCAGGGCCTCGCCGGAAATGTCCCAGGCCGAGGTATCGAGTCCCTTTTCCGCCAGTGACAACCCATTGGCACCCATACCGCAGGCCAGGTCGAGCGCCGTGCCTTTATCTGGCAACAGGTGCTGGAAGTCCGCGAGGACCCGGACAGGCGTGTTTCGATCATGTCCGCCGCTGCGATAACGGGCATCCCATTTTTCAGCATCGTTCCCGGCCACGACTACTTGCGCCAGAATGTAGGTGTTAAAAGGACCAGCAAGGTGAAAATTTCCAGGCGTCCCATGATCATGGCGACACAGAGCAACCATTTTGCCGTGTCACTAATGTTGCCGTAATGGGCACTGACATCGCCCAGGCCGGGGCCGAGATTATTGAGGCACGCGGCAACCGCTGCATAGGCTGTCACCTGGTCCAGGCCTGTGGCCATTAAAGACAATAATAATGTGGCATAGATCGCTATATAGGCGGCGAAAAACCCCCAGATGGAATTAATCACGCGCTCCTCCACCGGCCGGTTGTTGACCTTTATCGGGATGATGGCGTTTGGATGTATCAGTCGCTTGATCTCACGTACTCCCTGTTTGAACAGCAGGAGCACACGTATGACCTTCAGACCACCACCGGTCGACCCGGCACAGGCCCCGAAAAAACTGGCGAACAGTAACAGGACGGGCAGGAAGCTGGGCCAGGTCTGGTATTGCGTCGTAGTGAATCCTGTAGTGGTTGCAATGGATACTGACTGGAAGATGCCGTGAAAAATGGCTGTAGAAGTCCTGTCATAATATTTTTCGATCAACAGGTAAACACAACAAAGCACGCAGAGTGTTAATAGGATTGTCAGGTAAGTCCGGATTTCCGTGTCCAACCAGTATTGCCTGAGACTGGTATTTTTCCAGGCAAGAAAGTGTATGGTGAAATTAAATCCTGAGATCACCATAAAGAAGACGGCGACACCTTCTATCAGGTGATTGTTGAAATAACCCATGCTGGCATCATGAGTCGAAAAACCCCCGATCGAAATCGTGGAAAAACTGTGACTGATTGCATCAAATCCGTTCATGCCGGCAAACCAGTAAAGAAAGGCGCAGGCAATGGTCATGGTCAGGTAGATAAACCAGAGTGCCTTGGCCGTTTCCGTGATCCGCGGTGTGAGTTTCGAGTCCTTCAGCGGACCCGGTGTTTCCGCACGGTAAAGCTGCATGCCACCGATCCCGAGTATGGGCAGGATGGCCACGGCAAGCACGATAATGCCCATGCCCCCCAGCCATTGCAGTTCCTGGCGGTAAAACAGGATCGATTTCGGGAGGTAGTCGATACCCGTAATCACCGTCGCCCCTGTTGTTGTCAGGCCGGAGATGGATTCAAATGCGGCGTCTGTAAATGAAAGGCTGGGTTGTTCCGATAAAAGTAAAGGTATGGCACCGGTCAAGCCCAGGCCAACCCAGAACAAAACCACCACAACAAATCCGTCACGCAGTCGCAGTTCTTTGCGAATATGCATTACCGGCAGCCAGAGTACGAGACCCAGAACAAGAATGATAAAGAATGCCGTACTGAAGGCGGCCAGGCTGCCGTCATCGGACCACCAGGCAATTGCCATGGGCGGCAGCAATGTGAGACTGAACAGGGACAGTAAAATGCCAAGGATCCGTTGGACGACGGTTATTTGCATAATGGTTTATTCAACCGGTGATCAGAGAAATGTTATCCCTACCTGGAATAACCTCTCGACATCAGGCACCTGTTTTTTATCGGCTACAAGAAGTATGACGTGGTCCTCGGCCTCGATACGCATGTCATGATGCGCGATGATGACTTCTTTGCCGCGGACAATAGCCCCGATACTGGTATTCGGCGGCAACTTGATTTCCTCGATCGTGCGACCGACAACCCTGGATGAATTTTCATCACCGTGTGCAATGGCCTCGATGGCTTCTGCTGCTCCCCTTCGCAGGGCATGCACGACAACGACATCGCCCTTGCGGATATGCGCAAGCAAGCTGCCGATTGTTGCCTGCTGAGGTGATATCGCAATATCGATCACATTACTCTGGACCAGGTTTACGTAGGCCGCGCGGTTAATGAGCGCCATGACCTTGCGCGCCCCCAGCCGTTTTGCCAGCATGGAAGAGATAATATTGGCTTCATCGGCATTGGTGAGGGCACAGAAGACATCGGTGTCTTCAATATTTTCGTTGAGTAATAAATCCTCGTCGGCGGTATCGCCCTGCAATACGATAGTATTTTTCAATTGCTCGGACACCTCGCGCGCACGATTGCCATCCAACTCGATCAACTTGACTTGGTACCGATCCTCAAGTGCCCTTGCCAGTCGCATGCCGATATTGCCGCCGCCGGCGATAATGATGCGTTTGGCCGCTTTTTCCCTGCTGCGGATTGTCTTCAGCAGGGAACGGATATGCTTTGGCGCCCCGATCACGAACACCTCGTCATTCGGTTCGATAATCGTGTCACCGTCCGGCACGATGCCCTTGCCGGCCCTGAAAATGGTAACTATTCGTATCTTCAGGCTTGGAATTTCATCTCCCAGATCGCGGATCTTCCTCCCCGTCAGCGGGCCGTCATAATAGGCCTGTACTGCAACCATTTGCGCCTTGCCCTGGGCAAAATCAAGTACCTGTAATGCGCCCGGGAAGTTGATTAAACGTTCGATATATTCTGTAACAATCTGTTCCGGGCTTATCAGCACATCGATCGGCAATGCTTCCTGGGCAAACAATGCCGTCTTGTTCAGGTATTCCGCGCTCCGCACCCGGGCGATTTTTGTCGGTGTGTGAAAAAGTGTGTAGGCAATCTGGCAGGCGATCATGTTGACTTCATCGCTGTTGGTAACAGCGATGATCATGTCGGCGTCTTTTGCGCCGGCCTGTTCCAGGACAGAGGGATAGGAAGCAACGCCAACAATGGTTTTGAGATCGTAGCGTTCATTTAAACCCTGCAAGCAATCCGGATTGGTATCGATTACCGTGATGTCGTTTGCTTCACTGCACAGGTTGGCAGCAACGGATGAACCGACCTGGCCTGCTCCAAGAATGATTATTTTCATTATATAAACCGGGGTTTATCAGTTTTTGATTTCTATGCCGAGCGATTTGAGTTTTCTGTAAAGGTGCGTGCGTTCCATACCGACGGCCCTGGCCACCTTGCTGACGCTGCCCTTGGATTGTTCGAGCTTGTATTGCAGGTAGGCCTTTTCAAACTGTTCCCTGGCCTGCCGCAGTGGCAACTCGAAATTGGCATTGTATTCAAGATTGACAGATTCCGTGGACGTGCTCCCCATGGCACTGGCCAGTTCCTCCACGTCGATGTCTTCATGGTTGCCGAGTATCAGGAGGCGCTGGACCAGGTTTTTCAGTTCACGGATATTGCCCGGCCAGTCATATCCCCGCAAGGTATTTTGAGCGGCAATACTGAAATGCCGGTAGGGCAAGCCCTGCTGTTCCACAAAGTAACTGATGAAGTAATCCAGCAATTCCGGAATATCCTCCGAGTGATCGCGCAGGGGCGGTATATTCAGCGGCAATACATTCAACTGGTAATAGAGGTCGTCCCGGAATTTGCCGGTTTGAACCAGGTCATCAAGATTCTGGCTTGTGGCAGTAATAAACCTCACGTCAACGGGCACATTTTCCGAACCACTGAATCGAGTAAATGAACGGTTTTCGATGGTGTTTTGCAGTTTGGCCTGCAGCGTCAAATCCATATCGGCGATATCCTTCAGGAAAATCATTCCACCGTCTGCCTGTTCCATTAACCCGGTCCGGACCCTGCCATCCTCCTCACTGCCAAAAAGAGCGGTAATGGCATTGTCGGCGGACAATGCCGAAATACTGACGGTAACAAAAGGCTGTGATGTACGATCGCTGTGTTTGTGAAGGTAACGCGCAAAGAATTCCTTGTCCGTGCCGGATTCGCCGGTGATAAGTACCGGTGTATCGTGGTTGGCAATACGGAGGATCTGTTCCCGGATGTTCTGCATGATCCGACTCTTGCCGATGGGTGTATTCAGTAATTGACTGCGGTTTTTCAGGAGCAGGTTCTCCTGTTGCAGAGAAACCTTTTCCAGGGCGTGTTTGACGGTGAGGATCAGTTTTGCCAGCGACAGGGGTTTTTCGAGAAAATCATAGGCGCCGACCTTGGTTGCCTCCACGGCCGTCTCAATCGTACCGTGCCCGGACATCATGATAACCGGAATTGTGAGGACATCGGCTTCCTTCCATTCTTTCAAGAGGGCAATACCGTCGGTTCCCGGCATCCAGATATCCAGCAGGACCAGGTCGGGTTTTAAGTGTTCTTTCAGTGTCCGTGCCTGTTCCGCATCGGCGGCGGCATCCACGGTATAGCCCTCATCTTCGAGAATTTCCTTGACGAGGTCGCGGATGTCCGGTTCGTCGTCAACAATGAGGATTTTCCCGGTGCTCATACGGCCTTTCTTTCCTCGTCCTGTTGAATATCCCGGCTCTCCTCCATGATTTCACCGGGGAATCGAATCACGGCACAAGCACCCGGTTCGCCGCGGTTGTTTTCCAGCCAGACCAGGCCCTTGTGTTCCTCGACGATTTTTTTCACGATGGCCAACCCCAGACCGCTGCCCTTGGTTTTGGTGGTAACGTAGGGATCGAACATATGGTCAATGATTTCTTTCGGAATACCACTACCTGAATCCTTGATCCTGACTTCGATATATTGCTCCCGATCTTCATTAACAAATTGTGTGGATATTTCAAGCCTGAAGTCACTGCAATTATGACATGCATCAAATGCATTTTTCAGAAGATTGTTGAATACTTGGCGCAGGCGGCTGATATCGGCCCGGATCATGGGCAGGTTATCGTCGAAACGTGTCTCTATACTGGCATTCCGGTTGAGATTGATATAGAGATCCAGAACTTCCTTGACCAGGGTATTGAGATCCACTGACTGCATGTTGCTTGTGGATGACTGGGAAAACTCGGTGAAGGAATTAACCATCTCCTTCATCGTTTCCACCTGCTGGATAATCGTATTTGTCAGTCGATCAAAGGTTTCCATATCGGACCTGTCCATGCCGTTGGCATATTTATGCCGCAGTCTCTCCGTGGCAAGTTGAATAG
>DATIPP010000023.1:0-11288 GCA_035471825.1 Gammaproteobacteria bacterium | reverse complement strand
GAATTGCAGTGTTTTGAATTGCAGGCACGGATGAAAACCGGCAATCGTATCTATCTGCTGGAGGATATTCGCTCGGTATGGCTTTCGGGCAAGTCACTGCCCCAGCAATGCGATCCGGCTTTTGCCCTGCTTTACAAAAGCAACCTGATGACCAATGAACTGGTATGGGACCGTATCAGACTGGCCATGGACCGGGGCAACACCGGCCTGACCAATTACCTCAGCAAACGGCTGGACGGTTACTACAGGACACTGGCCGCTCAATGGGTGGCCATGCACCATAACCCGGACTCACTGACACGCAAGGCCACCCTCGACGATACAGCTCCCGGTCGCGAGATCCTGGTTTATGGCATCAAGCGCCTGGCACGCATTAATATCAACCGCGCCATCAACAACTGGGAAACACTCCAGGAGCAATATCAATTCAGCACGCGGGAAATTTCCGACACCAATAACCATCTCGCCGTCAGGGCGGCCCGTCAGAATCATCCCCGGAGCAAGGAACTGCTGGACAACATCGATAACTTTCTGGTTAACGATGATGTTTTTCACTGGAGATTGCGGACGGCACTGGAAGATCTCGACTGGAACATGTTACGCAAATGGACAACCGGCGTTGCTCCCATCGAGGATATCAGGCTTCGCTGGATCTACTGGCAGGCCCGTGCACTGGAACAGACCGGTGATTTTGAACTGGCCAGGAAAGCCTATGCCTCGATTGCAGGCAAGCGGGATTACTACGGATTTCTCGCAGCCGATCGACTGGGAATACCCTATAACCTGAACCACAAGCCGCTGCCGGACAACCCGGAAGCAAAACAGAAAGTCGCGGCGATGCCGGGCATGCAACGCGCAAAGGAACTGCGTGCACTGGACAAGAATTTCCAGGCTCGCCGGGAATGGCACCACGCCCTGAACCTGATGACGGGCTATGAAAAGGAGATTGCGGCCACCCTGGCTGTTGACTGGGGCTGGCACGACCGCGCCATTTTCGCCGTGAGTGCGGCACACAGTTACGATGACCTTGTGCTGCGTTTTCCGATCCCGTTCCGGGATATCATCGATACACAGGTGGAAAAGAACAGTCTCGATGCGGGCTGGGTCTATGCCCTGATCCGTTCTGAGAGCGCCTTCATGGAAAAAGTCAAATCACCCGCGGGCGCCATAGGCCTGATGCAGGTAATGCCGACAACGGGCAAATTGACGGCCCGCAAGATCGGCATAAAGGGATTTCGTACCAGCGACCTTGAGAAGGCTGGCAAGAATGTCCCCATCGGCAGTGCCTATCTGCGGGAAATGCTGGAAAAGTTCAACGGCAACCGTGTACTTGCAACTGCAGCCTATAACGCGGGGCCTAACCGCGTTAAACGCTGGTTGCCGAAATCCGGCTGCATGGAACCAGACATCTGGATAGAAAAGATACCTTTCAATGAAACCTGGAAATATGTTCGTCGGGTCATGTTTTACGCGAGTATCTACGACTGGCGATTACAGGAATCAATCAAGTCATTGAATCAGCGCATGGCAAGTATCGACGCCCCTCCACAACTCAAGCTGGCCGCGCTCAGTTGCACCGGGCAACAAGTGTCATACAATTAGCGGCATGCTGATCAACACGATCTGTATTCTCGGCGGTACCGGTTTCGTCGGCCGCACGCTGGCCAATCATCTCACCCGCGAAGGATACCGGTTACGCATACTCACGCGGAACCGCGAATACAACAAGGAGAATCTCATCCTGTTACCGACGGTCGAACTGGTCGAGGCCGACGTTCACGATCCGGAAGCATTGAAAATGCATACCGCGGGATGCGACGCTGTCATTAATCTGGTCGGTATTCTGAATGAACGCGGCCGCAAGGGTGAAGGCTTCAGAAAAGCGCATGTTGAGCTTGCCGAGAAGGTAATTGATGCCTGCCGTGCCAACCGCATCAAGCGTCTGCTGCACATGAGCGCCATGAATGCCGACGCTGAAAACGGTCCCAGCCATTACCTGAAAACGAAGGGCGAGGCCGAAGATCTCGTGCATGCCGCAACCGACATCAAGGTCACGAGTTTCAGGCCTTCGGTCATTTTCGGCCGGCACGACAGTTTCTTCAACCGCTTTGCCAGACTTTTGAAAATGACACCGGTCTTTTTCCCGCTGGCCTGTCCCTCTGCCCGCTTTGCGCCGGTCTTTGTCGGCGATGTTGCCGATGCCTTCGTCAGAACGTTGACCGATACGGAAAGCTACGGCATGCGGTATGATCTATGCGGCCCGGATGAATACAGCCTGCTGGAACTGGTGCGGTACACGTCCCGGTGTATTGACGTGAAACGGGTTATTATCCCGCTCGGTGACATCCTCTCGCGTATCCAGGCATCTGTGTTTGATTTCGTACCCGGCAAACCGTTTTCCACCGATAATTATCTGTCCACCCGGGTCGACAGTGTTTGCAGGAAGGAAAACGGTCTGCTGGAACTGGGTATTACGCCGAAAGCCGTTGATGCTGTTGTGCCGCAATACCTGTCGGGGCGTAATTACCGTGCCCGCTACCACCTGTATCGAAAACAGTCACACCGCAAGGAAAGTTACTGATCATCAATAACAGGATACTTCGGCAAAGTGCCTGAAAAGCGCCAGTCATTGAACATCCGGACCACAGTCCCCTTGTCATGAAAATCTACCAGGTCGGCGGCGCCGTACGTGACAAGTTGCTGAACAGACCCGTAACGGACCGGGACTGGGTCGTTGTAGGCAGCACACCGGAAGAAATGGAATCACTGGGGTACACGCCGGTGGGCCGGGATTTTCCGGTATTCCTGCATCCCGAAACGCACGAGGAATACGCACTTGCCCGAACCGAGCGTAAATCCGGTCACGGTTACAAGGGGTTTACCTTTCATACCTCGCCGGACATCACCCTCGAGGATGACCTGGCCCGCCGGGATCTCACTATCAACGCGATGGCGGAAGACGAGGACGGCAACCTGATTGACCCATTCAACGGCAAAAAAGATCTGGCAGATGGTATTTTACGGCATGTTTCACCTGCGTTTGTTGAAGATCCCCTCCGTGTATTGCGTGTTGCACGCTTCGCCGCCCGTTTCGGATTCAAGATTGCGCCGGAAACACTGGCCCTGATGAAAACGATCAGCGCGTCGGGCGAACTGGATGCACTGGTTGCCGAACGTGTCTGGAATGAGATGGAGCAGGCACTCGTGGAAAAATACCCGACACGTTTCCTGCTGGTGTTACGGGCCTGCAATGCTCTTAAAGTGTTGTTCCCGGAGATCGACTGCCTGTTCGGTGTTCCGCAACCCGGAAAATATCATCCCGAGATCGATACCGGAATGCATACCATCATGTCGCTCAATCAGGCCGCGCGACTCAGCAATGATCCCAGGATCCGTTTTGCCGCGCTGGTTCATGATCTCGGCAAGGGAAATACACCGGAAAAAGAATGGCCCCGGCATCCCGGGCACGAGACGCGTGGCGTCGAAATCATTCAATCGCTTTGCAAGCGCTATAAAATACCCGGCGATTATTGTGATCTCGCCATCCTCGCATCGAAATATCACCTCGATTGCCATCGCATCCAGGAAATGAAGCCGCAAACGATACTGAAAAAACTGGAAGCACTGGATGCCTTTCGGCGACCGGAACGATTTGAACAATTCCTGCTCGTCTGCGAGGCGGATGCCCGTGGTCGTACCGGTTACGAGGACAGGGACTATCCCCAGTCCGGTTATTTCCGTAAAGCACTGGAGACTGCGGCGGCGATAGACACCCGCCCCCTCCTTGATGAGGGATATTCGGGTAAAGAGCTGGGTGATGCACTCCATCAGCGTCGCGTCAAGGCCCTGAAGGAACTCGGATAGCTCACAATACCTCTGTGAAGATCAAAGTAGTTTTCCCGTTTAAATTCAACTGCCGGATAACTCCGGCAAGAGGAGAATTTCATGTTTGAATGGATAGCCAGCCCGGAAGCCTGGATTGCGCTTGCCACCCTGACTGCACTGGAGATCGTGCTCGGGATCGACAACATTATTTTTATATCCATTCTCGTCGGCCGACTGCCTGACAAACAACGGCGGATTGCAAGGCAGCTCGGACTCGGGTTAGCCATGGTTGCACGACTGGCACTCCTGTTTTTGATTTCCTGGGTGATGGGACTTACTGAAACCTGGTTTGCCGTGTTCGGGCAGGATATATCCGGCCGTGACGTGATACTGGTCGGCGGCGGCCTGTTTCTGCTGGCGAAAGCCACGCATGAAATCCACAACAGCCTGGAAGGCGCCGTGGGCACTCACGGGAATATTGCAACGGCAACCATGGGATCCGTGTTACTCCAGATTGCCGTGCTGGACATTGTTTTCTCGCTGGATTCGGTGATCACGGCCGTGGGGATGGTTGAACATGTTTCCGTGATGGCCATCGCCATCATCCTGGCTGTTTGTGTCATGCTGGTTGCGGCAAAACCGATCGGTGATTTTGTCGACAATCACCCGACCATCAAAATACTGGCGTTGTCATTCCTGATCCTGGTGGGTGTCACCCTGATGGTGGAAGGTTTTGATGTCCATGTACCCAAGGGATATATCTATTTTGCCATGGCCTTTTCCATATCAGTCGAAATGATCAATCTCCGCGTACGCAGGAAAGAACTGGCACCGGTGCAACTGCACAAGCCGATACAGGAATAGAAATGGTGGCTGTTATCAGGTGAAGTCCTGTTGCTCGAACCAGGGAATGATTCGCCTGAATGCCTCCTCGATATTCTCCATCGAGGTTGAGTAGCTGATCCGCAATGCATTCGAGGAGGACTCACCGAAGGTTTCACCCGGGATGGTGCAGACTCCGGTTTCCCGCAGCATGCGAAGCGCAATATTGCTGCCATTGACACCTTCCGGCAGCGACGGGAACAGGTAGAAAGCACCTTCCGGTTTGTAACCCGTAAGGTGAGGTGTTTCCTCGATTAAATCCACGAGCCGATCCCGGCGCCGGCTGTATTCCCGGATCATGTTGTCGACGAAACTGCGATCCCCGCCCAGTGCCTCGACACCACCCCACTGGCACGGGGTGTTGGCAACGGTCGTGGTGAACATATGATAGCGGCGCAGTTTCTTTATCGCACCCTGGCTCGCGATTAACCAGCCGATGCGCATACCCGCCATGCTGAAAGTCTTGGAAAAACTGCTGATAACCATGACGTGATCCAGGTCGCTGCAACAGCTCAACACGCTGGGATAGGTCATATTGTCATATATCAGGTGGTCGTAGACCTCGTCACTGATGACATACACACCGCGGTAGGCCGCTTCCTCGATTATCGCCTCGACGGTCTCGCGGGGATAAACCGTGCCGGTTGGATTGCTGGGTGAATTGAGAACGATCGCATAGGTGTCCATGCTGATCGCGTCAATCACCTCCTGCGGATCGAGTTGATGATTGTTTTCGGGTGTGGTTGGTATTGACTTCACAACGCCACCGTTCATGCGTATCAACGGCGCATACAACATGAAGGAGGGATCAGGCACTATGAATTCGCGCCCGGGTGCGGAGGTGGCCGTCAGCGCCAGGTAGATCGCCTCGGTCGCACCCGTAGTGACAAGGATATTTTCCGGGATGAGTTTTCGTTTATAACGTTTACCGTAATATTCCGCCAGGGTCTCCAGTAACTCCGGCAGGCCGGCGTCCATCGTATAGCCCGTCTGTCCCGCCTGGAGTGCTTCCACCGTGGCGGTGACGATATTCTCCGGTGCCGGCATGTCCGGCTGCCCGATGGATAAATGAATCACGTCTTCCATTGCCGAAGCCAGGTTCACCATGCGGCGAATTCCCGGGACCGGGATGGCCATCAGCGCCGGGTTCCAGATCGGATCTTCGGATTCGTAATAATCGTGGTCCAGGGCAACACTCATACATTCACCCCTCGTTACCCGAGAACAGGTCCGGGCGTATATGGGTTAACGGCGCGGCCTTCTGATAGGCATGGCCCGCCTGTAACACCAGCCTGTCGGTAAAGCGCGCACCGACGATCTGCAAACCGATCGGCAGTCCGTTACTGGCGAACCCGCAGGGTACAGACAATGCCGGTTGTCCGGTCATGTTGAAAGGATAGGTGAACGGTGTCCAGCTTGGCCAGCGGGTACTGTGCCAGTCGGGCGGTACTTCGCGGTTGGTGACAAATGCCGTGATCGGCAATGTCGGTGTCAACAACAGATCATACTTGTAATGGAACGTTGCCATGCGTTCACTGAGAGCCATGCGCTTGTTCATGGCGTCGAGATAATCAAGCATGCTGAGTTTGCTGGCTTTCTCCGCGACCTCGACCAGGCTCGGGTCCATCTGTTCACGTTGCCTGGGACCGAGATCACGCATTGCATTGGCGGCCCCGCTGTAAAACAGGTGACCGAACGCGGCGATGGGATCGGAAAAGCCCGGATCCGTCCGGGTGATTATTGCGCCCAGGTTCTCAAAAACGGCAACTGCCTTTTTCACGGACTCCTGTATCTCCGGGTCCACGTCGACGTAACCGAGGTTGGGGCTGAATGCAACGCGCAGTCCTTCAACACCCTTGTTGAGATTCGACAGGTAATCAATATTTATCCGCGGTGCCGCCTGGCTGTCGCGGAAATCCGGTTCGGTCAACACGTCCATAATGAGTGCGCAATCTTCCACCGTCCAGGTCATGGGACCGGCATGCGCCAGGCTGCCGAAGGGACTGCCCGGCCAGTGCGGTACCTCACCGTAGGTGGGTTTAAGCCCGACAATCCCGCTGAAACCGGCGGGGATCCGGATCGATCCACCGGCATCGGTACCCAGCGCCAAAGGCCCCATGCCGAGAGCGACGGCCGAGGCGCTGCCGCCGCTTGAACCGCCGGATGTCTTCGTCGGGTCCCAGGCGTTGTTGGTCGGCCCGCAAAGCGGACTGTCCGTCACGCCTTTCCAGCCGAATTCCGGCGTGGTGGTTTTACCCAGTGGCACATAACCATGGTAACTCAGCGCCGAAACGGCCGGTGATTCCTTGTTGAGGGTGCTCTCGGGTTTGATCACACGCGAGCCCTTCAAGGTTGGCCACATCGGTGTAAGAAAAACATCCTTGATGGCGACCGGAACACCGTCGAGTTTACCCAGTGTCTGACCCTTGACGTAGCGTTTTTCCGATTCGAGCGCGTAAGAGAGAGTAGTTTCCGGGTCTACGAGGCAAAAGGCATTGACGATCGGATTCAGGCGCTCAACCTGATCCAGCATGACCTGCGTTACCTCGACCGGAGACAGCCCACCGGTTTTATAATGCAAAAGCAACTCAGTTGCCGTAAGTCGAAGTATCTCTTCACTGGCACCGGAAACGGATTTCTGTTCCTGCTTTTCCTGCGGATGCGCCGGTTTATCTTGATGCAGCATAACCTCGCCTCTTGTCGACAATATTCATTAATGGTTCCTTCTTTTGCCAATGACGAAAGTTTTCCGAAAACTGCTCGCCCAGGGCCTTGCGCCAGCCGATGAAATCACCGGCCATGTGGGCCGATATCATGACATTGGACATATCCCAAAGGGGACTGTCCACTGGCAGCGGTTCTTCCTCGAATACATCCAGCACCGCCCCCGCGATAAGGCCATCCCGCAAGGCATCAATCAGATCGGTCGTTCGAACTATAGGGCCACGTCCCACGTTTATCAATCGGGCGCTGTTGCGCATGTGTTCGAAAACCTCGCGATCGAACAGTCCCTCCGTCTTTTCCGTCAACGGCGTGGTAATCACGACGAAATCAGCATCGGGCAGCAGTTGATAGAGATCATCATTCGCATACACCGCATCGAAATCCATATCTTCGCGCGCCTGTGTTGCAGTGGCAATCACCTGCATGCCCAGGGACCGGAGCATGATAGACACTTCCCGGCCGATGGACCCCGCACCGACAATCAACACTTTCCTGTTTTTGATTAATTCTGTCTCGCGATGTTGCCAGATATGTTCCCGTTGCAATTGAATGTTCCTTAATGTGTCCTTGGCAAATATCAGTATGGCTCCCAGCACATATTCGGCAATCCCGCGATCAAACACGCCGCGTGCATTGGTAATGACGACATCGCTCTTCACCAGTTCCGGGAACATCAACATATCGACCCCGGCACTGGTAGCGTGCAGCCAGTCAATCCTGTGTTCCACGGGCCAGGCCCGGCGCAATACTTCCGTGCGGAAATCGGTGATCACCAGCACCTCTGCCGTGGTCAGCGCCTGTTTCAATTCGGCTTCTTCCGACACGTGAATGATATCGGCTTCGCCACGTATCGAATCAAGTCCGGGCAGTTCCGGCTCGCCCGGTGCCGTCAAAACCACCACTCGTGTTTTATAATCCATACGGCACGTGCCGGATAATGATCAGCCTTCGATCGCTTTCACAAAGCGCGACATGGCCTCGTCGACATCTTCTTTCGTGACTATCAGGGGCGGCAACCAACGAATGATCTGACCATGGGTGCCACAACGCAACAACAGCAAGCCCTGTTTTTCAGCGGCCTTCATCAGTCTGCCGGCCCGTTCCCCGTCCGGCTTGCCGTCTGCATCAATGATCTCCATACCGTGCATCAGTCCCATACCGTGGATCGCGTCAATCATTGCATGGCCGTTTTTCAGCTCATCCAGTTTTTCACGCAGATAGGTCCCCGTCGTTTTTGCGTTATCCACCAGTTTTTCATTTTCAATGACATCAATGGTGGCCAGCGCGGCGGCACAGGCCACGGCATTGGCGCCATAAGTACCACCCTGTGATCCGGGCCGGCCTTTCGACATAATGTCGGCCGGCGCGGCGATGGCGGATACGGGGAACCCGCTGGCAAGTCCCTTGGCCGTTATAACGACATCCGGCATGGCCCCGAAATGTTCATGACTCCAGAACCTGCCCGTACGCCCGAACCCGGCCTGGATCTCGTCAACGACGAGTAATATGCCGTGCCGGTCACAACGTTCGCGCAGTCCCTGCATGAAGGTGGTATTTGCCGGGTAGTAACCGTATTCACCCTGTACGGGTTCGATAATCATCGCGGCCGTATCGTCCGGCGCTGACTGGGTAAGAAAAACATGGTCCAGTTCATCCAGGCAAAACCGGGTGGTTTCCTCTTTGTCCCAGCCATAGCGGTAGGCGTGCGGAAACGGTGAGTACACCACGCCGGCCATCATCGGGTGAAAACCTGTGCGCACCTTGTTACTGGAAGTGGTCAGGGAGGCCGCGGCCATGGTACGGCCGTGAAAACCACCGGTGAAAGCGATAATGTTACTGCGCCCGGTTGCATGGCGTACCAGCCGCACCGCCATTTCCACTGCCTCAGAACCGGAATTTGAAAACGCGACGGAATCGATGGTGCCGGGTAAAAGTTCATTCAGCCGGTCCGTTAAAGCCAGCATGCCCGGATGCTTGACGGTCGTGTATTGTGCGTGAATCAACGTTGCGACCTGCTTCTGCGCTGCTTCGACGACCTTCGGATGACAATGGCCGGTGCTTGTCACGCCGATACCGGCGGTAAAGTCCAGGTACTTCGTGCCATCGGCGCCAAAAAGCCAGGCACCTTCTCCACGCTCTGCAAGAATGTCGCTGGATTGTTGCAACAGGGGTGAAAGGTGACTCATGCTGTTTCTCCCGGAAAAATGTCAGGTAAATTGACTGCCTTCGTCCTGCAGGAATTGTTTATTTTCCCGCCGGTTCATTTCATATACCGGCGAGTATCGCGTGCATAACTTCTTCGGTGTTACGGTTTTCGAGTTTTTGTGCCAGGTCTTTTTCCACGGCACGCCGGATCCTGAGACAGGCATCGAGTGCCCTGTCATCTTCCTCGCCCATCCAGTCGAGCATCATGGCCGCGGTCAGGATCATCGCCCGCGGATCGGCCCTGCCCTGTCCGGCGATATCGGGAGCGCTGCCGTGCGTGGGCTCAAATAACGGCGGCACGTTGCGATCGTCCGGTTTTACATTACAGGAGGGCGCGACGCCCATGCCACCGGAAAGTACGGCGGCAAGGTCCGTCAGGATATCGCCCTGCAGATTACTGGCGACAACGACATCGAACTGCCACGGCGCCTGCACGAACTTCATGCATGCCGCGTCCACCAATTCGTGATGCATGCCTATTACCGGATACTCATTGCCGATCTCCTGGAATACCTCGGTATACAACTCACCCCAGTAAGGCAGGGCGTTCCGCTTGGTGACGAGGCATACCTGTGCGCCGGCATCACCGCCCCGATCATCGGGAAGTGTTTTTTCCGGCAGGATACCCTGGCTACGTTTTTCAAGTCGCAATGTCGCCGAATCGAAAGCGTGGCGGATTAACCGTTCTGTCGCCCGGCGGGTAAATACCTCGACCTGCGTTGCCAGCTCGTAGTCCGTACCGCGGTGCAGGCGCCCGCCCTGGTTGACGTATTCACCCTCGCTGTTTTCACGAATCACCAGCATGTCCATCTCCAGTGATCGCGGATCGGCAAGGTACTGGTGTACGCCGGGAAAGAATTTCGCCGGCCGCTCACAGGCCCAGAGGTCGAAACCCTTGCGCAGTGTCAGCAGGGGCGACAGAGAGATTCCGTCTGGCAATACATAACGATCTTTATCGCTGACCGGCCCGGGATCACCCAGCGCCCCGAGTAACATGGCGTCGTAACGTCCCAGTTGATCGAGTGCATCGTCCGGCATCATCTGGCCGGTTTTCCGGTGCCAGACGTGACTGGGCCATTCAAGTATTTCGGATTCCAGATCCAGTCCGCATTGTGTAGCCACGGCATCCAGCACAGGCAATGTAGCATTGATGACTTCAACCCCGATACCGTCACCGGGCAGGACGGCAATGTGCCATGCATTCCTGTTGTTCATATCCGGCGCCGTGTTTACTCACCACCCATGCAGAGATACTTCACTTCCATGTATTCCTCCATGCCGTACCTGGATCCTTCACGACCGAGGCCGGATTCCTTCACGCCGCCGAAGGGAGCCGCCGGGTTGGAAATGATCCCTTCATTGATACCGATAATCCCGCTCTCGATTGCTTCGGCAACCCGCCATACTCGGTGAATATCGCGGCTGTAAAAATAGGCGGCCAGGCCAAAGGGTGTATCGTTGGCCATCTGGACGGCCTCTTCTTCCGTCTTGAAACGGATGATCGCGGCAAGGGGGCCGAAGGTTTCTTCCCTGCACACCAGCATGTCGGGTTTCACGCCGGTCACCAGCGTGGGAACGACGTAATTACCGCCGAGCGGATGCGGTTTGCCGCCCGTCACGATTTCCGCGCCGCCGTCAAGGGCATTCTCCAG